>JBBSLW010000019.1:0-24026 GCA_038233495.1 Chthoniobacterales bacterium
CGGAGACGACCCCGCTGGAGATGGATTCGCCGACCGGCGGGATTTTCACTTCGATGCTCATGCGTAGGGCAAGTTAAGCCGAAGAGCGCGGCGCGGTCGAAAACTTTTGCTCTGCTCCGGGGAGCACGGGCTGACAGCCCGGTGGCGATGGCAGGCTGCCATCGCGGACTTTTTTCGCGCGCCGCACCGATCGAGGAGGCGTCGCGCCACGGAAGTTCGGCGGCGGAGACTCCGCCGACCAACGGGCTGGCAGCCCGTGCTCCCCGGAGTCGACGCGATGTCGTTAGGCCAGGGCTTCGCCCTTGACCGCGGCCTGGATGAATTTGCCCCAGCTCAGGTTATCCCGCCCCGGCACATGCTTGCGCGCTTTTCGGATCGCCATTTCCGAGACGGCTTCGACGACCCAGTTAAAGTTTTCCTGACCGACTGACGCCACTTCCGCGTCCGGCGCGGGATTGCAAAAATCGATCGCCAGCGGGACGCCGTCGCGGATCGCAAACTCGACCGTGTTCAGGTCGTAGCCGAGGTATTGATTCAACGCCAGCACGCCCTGCTCGACCTTCTCGAGGATCTCGCGCGGGGCCTGCCAATCCGTCTGGTAGCGCAGGTGATAAGGATGGCGCGGCTCGTAATTCATCACCCGCACGTGGCGTTGATCGATCGAGTAACAGCGGAAATACATCTGAAACTGCACTTCCTCCTGGAGCATCATGACGAGCTGCCCGGTCTCGCCGTAGGCGCGGAAAAACTCCTCCGCGTTATTGAGCTTGTAGACGTTTTTCCAGCCGCCGCCGGCGAATGGTTTGAAATAAGCCGGCCACCCGATGTAGGCGAAGATCGCTTCCCAATCGAGCGGGTAGGCGAGGTTGCGGAAGGAGCCGTCGCTCGTGTCCGTCGGCAGATCGTGCGACGGGAGCAGGACCGTTTTCGGCACCGCCACGCCGATCTTGGTCGCGAGCGCGTTGTTGAAAAATTTCTCGTCCGCGCTCCACCAAAACGGGTTGTTCACCACTGCGCAGCCGGTCAGCGCCTCGTTCTTGAGCCAGCCGCGATAGAACGGCACATCCTGCGAGATGCGATCGATCACGACGTCGTAACCGACCGGTTCGCCCTGGATCACCTTGTCGATCCGGACCGGCTCGGCCTCGATGCCTTGCCCGCCCGTCTTTTGATTTACGCGCTCGACGAAAGCGGGTGGGAAACTGTTTTCCTGGCCGTAAAGGATTCCGATTTTTTTCATAAGCGAGTCCGCAGATTACGCAGATTTACGCCGATAAGAAGAGTTCTAAATTCCACGAAACCGAAAAACTCGATCGCTCCCCCCGGCGACAATCCACTTCGGCTGTGTCACTGGTCCGCCGATCTTACCGCGAATTTAAGCGCGTCCTGCCGAGCCAGGCCCGCGTATCCCATGCAAACCCCGAGTCGCATCCTGCGAACCGGTTAGCTCTTAGACACATCATGAAAAATAACCATTCAGCCACCACGACTGCGCGGCGCAAAATGACCGCCCCGCTTCGCACTCCGACCGATCTGTCCGGGGAAGCGACCAGGGAGATCTCCGGCGCGCTCAACGCGCTCCTCGCCGACGTCTTTGCGATCTACCTGAAGACAAAAAAGTTTCCATTGGCACATGAGCGGCCCGCATTTCCGCGATTACCATCTCCTGCTCGACGAACAGGCCGCGCAACTTTTCGAGATGACTGATCCGATGGCCGAGCGCGTGCGAAAAATTGACGGCACGACCTGCGTTCCACGGGTCAGATCGGAAAGATGCAGCGGGTCAAAGACAACAACGCCGAGTATGTCGAGCCGCTCGACATGCTCGCCGAGCTGCGGGAGGACAACAGCGATCTCGCCCGCCGGCTGCGTGAAGCTCATCAGCTCTGCGACGAACACGAGGACGTGGCCACAGCCAGCCTGATCGAGAACTGGATCGACGAAACCGAACAACGCGCCTGGTTTCTCTTTGAAAGCTGTCGCGCGGGAACGCCGCGGCACTGAGCCTGGACTCGCGCGTTGATGCGCGACTCTCGTTCGCCCGCGCTTCGTCTCGCCGATAAAACCGGATCCATCATCCCTTAGCCAATTCTCCATGTCCGCCACCGCATCAGACTCGGAACGGAACTTTGACGTCCTCATCGTGGGTGCTGGAATGGCCGGCTTGAGTGGAGCGGTCGAGCTCCAGCGCGCCGGACGCAGGGTGCTGCTGCTTGATAAAGGTCGCGGCGTCGGCGGGCGGATGGCGACCCGGCGAGTGGGCGCGGCGACCTTCGATCACGGCGCGCAATTCTTCACGGCGCGCGCTCCGCGTTTCGCCGCCGCGATCGCGGGTTGGCAGAAAAGCGGCGTGGCCGAGGAGTGGTGCCGCGGCTTCACCGGCGAGGCCGATGGGCATCCACGCTGGCGTGGCAACCCCGGCATGACCTCCGTGCCGAAGCATCTCGCACGCGGGCTGCGCGTGCGCACTGGAACCGAGGTGGTCTCGTTAGGCCGGGCCGAGAATCATTGGAACATCCAGACGAAAAGCGGCGAGAACTGCCGGGCAGCCGCGCTCCGGCGCAAAAAAATCAGGGCCGGCTTCGCGTTCCCTGGGGAAGGAAGCACGACTTGTTAGGGCCTGCGGTTTTCAGCGGTAACTCCGCCGCGCTCGCGAAGCCCTTTCTTTTTCAGGCACGCGGCCGGGCTCCGGAAAGCGATACCCTTGAAGACACGAAACCCGCCACCCTTCGGAGAAGACAAAAAATTATGAGCTACATCAAACAAATGTTCGAAAGCCACCCGGTGAATCCTTCATCGGACCACGCCACCAACATCGAGTGCATCACCGCCTGCTATGCCTGCGCGGAGGCCTGCAACGCCTGCGCCGATGCCTGCCTCGGGGAGAAGAACGTCAGCGAGATGCTCCAATGCATCCGCGATTGCACCGATTGCGCCGACGTCTGTCTGGTCACGGCGCGCCTCGTCTCGCGCTTTACTCGAACCGATTTCAAGCTCGCCGGCGCGCAACTTCGCGCCTGCATCCAAGCCTGCCAAAGCTGCGGCGCGGAATGCGAAAAACACGGCGCCAAGATGGAGCATTGCCGGGTCTGCGCCGAAGCCTGCCGCCGCTGCGAGAAAGCCTGCCGGGCGTTGCTCGACGAATAGCGCGAAGGAGCGCCGGGGAGAAGAGCAGATCCGCGCGGATGCGCTCGCCTCCGCAGCTTGATCCGGCATGAAAACCGAAAAGATCGCCCTCGTCACCGGCGCGAATAGAGGCATCGGGTTCGAGGTCGCGCGGCAACTGGCGCGTGAAGGTTTCCGCGTCTTCCTCGGCGCGCGCAAGACAGAGGCCGGGCGCGCCGCAGCCGCAGGTATCAGCGAGGGTAAAGCGACTTTTCTCGAGCTCGACGTCGCCGATCCCGAGAGCATCCAGCGCGCCGTGGAGGAGTTTGCGCGCGAGGCGGATCACCTCGACGCGCTCGTTAACAACGCTGGCGTCCTGCTCGAGGGCGACGAGGGCGCGCTTACCATTACGCCCCAGATCTTCGAGCAGACGCTCCGCACCAACACGCTCGGACCATGGCTCGTTACCCAGGCGTTCCTCCCCTTCCTCGAGAAGAGTGGGGCGCCGCGCATCGTGAACGTCTCCAGCGGCAGCGGCCAGCTCGAGGGCGGCGCCGACGGCTGGGCACGGCTACAGCGTCTCGAAAACCGCGCTCAATGGCGTCACCGTGCAACTTGCGGCGGCCCTGCCGAGCTTTGCCGTCAATTGCGTCTGTCCTGGCTGGGTGCAGACCGAGATGGGCGGCACCGGCGCCACTCGTTCCATCGCGGAAGGCGCGTCCGGCATCGTCTGGCTGGCAGCCGACGCTCCGCAGAGCCTCACCGGCCAATTCCTCCGCGACCGCAAAGTGATTCCCTGGTGACTCCGTTAAACACGGATTGATCGCACAAAAAAAGCGCGGGGCCATTGCTGGCCCCGCTCAAAAGCTGACGGAAGAGAACGTAAGGTTTAAGTGTTTATAAGTGACTCCCGAGCTTTGCACCTTATTTAGCAGCCGCTGTGCCACCCTCGCCCTCTCTTTTTCGCGCTCGCTCTTTTCTGCGCGTTTTGTCAATCTCCCCTCGCGATCATGAAGCACGCTATTATCCTGTCGGCGCTCCTCATCGGTCTTAGCCGCGGCCTCCTCGCCTCACAGGCAGACGATGTCGTCATCACGATCGACAACCAGATCGCGGGGGCGACTCCGTTTCTCAGCCAGCTCACCCTCTCGGTCAGCGACACCGCCGCGATCCGGCGGATCAAGTTCACGATCGCGCCCAAGCCCGGCTCGGTCACCCGGCCTTTCGCGGCGACTTACTCGCAGAGTTACCTGGCCGAACGCGGCGATATCGTCGGCGGGAAAATCTTTCTCCCGATCTACGGCCTTTACGATGGTTATAGCAATCGCGTGACTCTCACCTACACGTTCAATGACGGCTCGGCGCGGGACGAGATCACCACGATCACGACCGCGACTTACGATGATCCCTGCGGCTATAACTCTCCCACCGTCCTCCAACCGCGCAGCGCGACCACCCCCCTGAGCTATGACTACTTCCTGGTAAAAGGCGCCTGCAGCTCCGCCTCGCCCGCCATCCTCGATACCGATGGCAGGCTCCGGTGGGTCGGGACGGCCGGCCTGAAGTTCTTCAGCCTGGCCTTCTTTGATAACTCGATCTACGTCGCGTACGGTCCGCTCCTCTATCGCAATGACCTCGACGGCACCGTGACCCAGCTTGGTGACTTTTCCAGCGCTGGCATGACTGAGTTCCACCACAACGTCGATCGCGGCAAGACCGGCCTCCTCTTCGAAGCCGACACCGAGGACTATCTCGAGACAATCATCATGGAAATCCTGCCCGATGGCAGACTCCTCAAGAGCTGGAACATGGCCGACATCATCTCCGCCGCGATGATCGCCGGGGGCGATGACCCTTCCAAATTCGTCTTCGACGCGCCGGACGATTGGTTTCACAGTAACGCCGCGACTTATAACCGGGCGGATGACACCCTTATCGTCTCGAGCCGGGAAAGCTTCGTCATTGGCATCGATTACGGGAGCGGCACGATCAAGTGGATCCTGGGTGACCCGGCGAAGGCCTGGTATCAGTTTCCTTCCCTCCGTCAGTATGCTCTTGCTCTTCCTGCCGGGAGTCTTCCTCCGATCGGGCAGCACGCCGTTTCCATTACCTACGACCAGGACCTCCTCCTCTTCGATAACGGGTTAACCAGCCTCTTTCAACAACCGCCCGGCCCGAGCCGCACCTACTCCAGCCCGCGGAAGTATCACCTCGACCTTGTGAATCGCACCGCGACCGAAGTCTGGAATTACCCAATGGAGGAGAGCATTTTCGATCTCTACTGCGGCAGCGTCTACGAAGACGCGCCTGACAATTACCTCCTCGACTACGCCTACGTCCCGCAGGGGGGCGCCGTCTTCGCCCGTCTTATCGGCCTCGACGCCACCGGGAGTATAGCCTTCGACTACCAATACCCGACCGCCGGCTGCCTCCAGGCCTTCAACGCCGTCCCGCTCCACCTCGAGAACACTTCCTTCCCCGCCGTCGGGCCGAAATCCCTCAACCTCTCCACCCGCGGCCTCGTCAGCCCCGGCCAAGGCGCGCTCATCGGCGGGTTCATCGTCACCGGCACCGTTACGAAAACCGTCGTCCTGCGCGCGCTCGGACCGTCGTTAGGCGGAGCCGGCCTTACCGGCACCCTCGGCGACCCGGCCCTGACCCTCTACGACGCCGCCGGCCAGGCTTTTGCCGGCAATGATAACTGGGAAACCGACCCCGCCGCCGGCCAGATCGCCGCCGACGATCTCGCGCCGGGCGACTCGAGTGAAGCCGCCCTCCTCGTCACCCTCGCCCCGGGCGCCTACACCGCCGTCGTCACCGGCCAGGACCCCGGCATCGGTTTGGTGGAAATCTACGACCTTTCGCCCGCGACCGCTTCCGCCCTGGCAAATATCAGCACGCGCGGTGAGGTCGGCGCCGACTCGGGCCAGCTCATCGGCGGCTTCATCGTGGGCGAATTGGAGAGCTCGACGGTCGTCGTGCGCGCCCTTGGCCCCTCGCTCAGCGCGGCCGGCATCACCGACCCCCTCGCCGACCCGACCCTCACCGTCTACGACGAGAACGGCAGCGCCCTGGCCACGAACGACAACTGGCCGGACGACCCCGGCGCCCCCGCTCTCACCCAGAACCAGCTCGCCCCGTCCGATCCCACCGAGGCCGCCACCATCCTGCACCTCCCGCCCGGCGCCTACACCGCGATCGCGAGCGGCATCGATGGCGCCACCGGCATCGGCCTCGTCGAGGTCTACAATCTCGAGTCCCCGTGAGTCAATCGACCGCGGAAAAGGGGTTCGATTGACCCATCGCCCGCTATAGGCACCGCCTATCGCAGCGAGACGCACTAAGTATTTCAAGGAAGGCCCCACCGCCCCGTTCTTAAGGCATGCAAACGACACTTACCTTAAGCAGTAACCCCTCGAACCTTCGCCTCCCTGGATCGGATCACTCGCTGCGTTTGCGCGCTTTCCGCCTCCTCGGCGAGCGCTACGCACAGCGCGAGCCGGGCTTCGTCCCTGAGTTCACTCTCTTCGGAGTGATCGTCTTCATCGTTGGCTGGTCGCTGGTCGCCCTCGGCCACGCAATGGCCCTGATTCGGTAACTCCCGACACGTTCCAGCCCGTTCGCGGGCCGACTCAGTCGGCCAGGCGACGGGCCCGGAACGCAGTCGCGGCTTCCTCGCGGAAAGCGGCGGCGGCCTTGCTCTCGAAGCGCAACGGATTGCGCAGCAAAATCAGCTCCCGCGTCGGCACCGGCCGGGCAAACGGCACCGCCACGCAGCCTTTGACAAACTCCGTGTGCACCATCATCTCCGGCACCACCGTTACCCCCAGCCCGGCTGCGACCATCGCCGCGATCGTCGTGAGCTGAGCGCCCTGCAGGACCAGCTCCGGTTTTAGGTGGTTCGCCGCGAGCAGCCGCCGCACCGTGATCGCGAGCGAATGCACCTCGTGCAGGAGCAAAAACTTCTCCGACGCCAGATCGCTCCAGGCGATGCGTTTTTTCCCCGCCAGCCGATGCTTCTCCGGCAGGAGCATGAGGAGCGCCTCCTTGCCCAACGAATACTGCGCGAGGGTGGGCCGTTCATCGCCCGACGAAGCGAGCACCACATCGACGGTGCCTTCCTCTAATCGCTCCGCCAGTTTATCCGTCGTATCCTCGAAGAGCTCGAAAGTCACCTTCGGGTAAGCGCGCTCAAAGCTGGCGATCAATCTCGGCAAAACGTAAAGCGCGATAGACGGAATCGCGCCAACCGAAAGCCGTCCCGACACCTCATGGCCGAGCGCAGCGACCGAGCGTCGGGCATCGGCGATATCGGTCAGAATATGCCGGGCATAATCGAGCAGCCGCCGGCCGGCCTCGGTTAAAACCACCGAGCGTGGGAGGCGATCGAACAACTGCTGATCCAGCTCCGCCTCCAGCTTCTGGATCTGCTGGCTGAGCGAGGGTTGGGACACATGCTCGCGCTCCGCCGCATAAGAGAAGTTGCCCTCCTCCGCGACCGCAACAAAATACCGGAGCTGATGAATCTCCATCCCAGTGAGCACAGTCCGCTGGGGCGAAGAGTTTGTCTAAAAGCGGCACCAACCCTCGAAGCTGACAATGATTAATCTGGAAGCCAGGAAACCAGGAAGGGGAGGCAGATTCAGCCACGGATGAACACAGATTTACACGGATAAAAGAATTGGATTTGTCTGAATTTCATCTGTGGCTCTCCGTTTTATCTGGAAACTGGGAGGACCGCTTCTCTTTTCCTGCGTTCCTCTATTCCTGATTCTTTCCTGGTTTCCTGGTTTCCAGATTAAAACAAAACTCCCGGCTACCCCACGTGAGCCGCGCGTTCCAGCGCTGCCAGGTCCAGCTTTTTCATCTGCCAGAGCGCGGCCGTCACCCGCTGGACGGGCGCGGGATCTTCGCCCCGCAGCCACTCCCGCACCTTGCCCGGCACGATCTGCCACGGCGTCCGGAACTTATCCTTCAGCCAACCCCCACTCGAGCTGCTCGCCACCATCCGCGGACAGCTTCTCCCAGTAGTGATCGATCTCCTCCTGCGACTCGCCATTCACCACCAGCAGCCTTACCCAGGAACGCGCGCGGGCGAGAAAGCAAATCGTGAACCGACATAACTTGGCGGGATCGGCGTTCGGTGATTGAACCTCGAGGCGACGACAAGCACCACCTGAAGAAAAGCGGGCAAGGCTGATGTCATTAAAGCGAGAAAGTGCGAACGCCGGCGCTCTGGTCAGATGCGCGAGGCAATGCGATACTATACGTGAATCACGTATAGTATAATCAGCGCCCTGGACTTCTGAGGCTGGTTCATCGTCGTCGCCTTGTGAATATGCAATGTACGGGTGGAGACTTGATCGCTGTCGAGTCCTAAATCGACCGAAGGGAAAGGGTGAGGCCGGCAGGGGATGGCTTGGAAAGTCCGTGGCGGGGTAAGCCGGAGGGTGAGAGGCAGAACTCTGCTGTCGGAAGGCGTCACGGCTTCGCTCATCATCTTGAATGCCCGCACGCGACGAGAGACGACCTCAACCAAAACCCGCGCACGAGAGCGAATCTCAAGTTCACATGCACCAGTGCGTGTGCCGATTCTTCGCGCCAAATTTGAGGACGCCGGGCCGCGACCCGGTCGCCCGATCTATGGCGGCAAGACGAGGCTATACGTGACTCACGTATAGTCTCGGCAGCGTCCCCGAAAAGTTAGGTGCTGCGCACGATCATGGCGGCAGCCGTTGTCGCTCCCGGAAGAGCTTCGTTTAACACGCGCGCGGTGAAGCATCCGACCGTTTAAAGCGGTCAAGTCTCAGATCTACCCAAAGGGCAGAGGCTTTCCCGAAAACGCGACAGTCACAGGCTGCCGCGCGTGCAGCTGACCGAACGTGAGCTTGCTTGCCCGCTGCCATCGACGCAGCCAGGGAATTCAGTTAGCAAAAATAAAGCTGGTTGGCTAAAGAGCACGTCAACTGGCCGCGCGTTCCAGCTCGGCCAGGTCCAGCTTCTGCATCTGCCAGAGCGCGGCCGTGACGCGCTGCACGCGCGCGCGATCTTCGCCCCGCAGCCAATCCCACAGCTTGCCTGGCACGATCTGCCACGGCATCCCGAACTTATCCTTCAGCCAACCGCACTCAAGCTGTTCGCCCCCATCCGCCGCCAGTTCTCCCAGTAGTGATCGATCTCCTCCTGCGACTCGCAGTTCACCACCAGCGAGACGGCGTTGGTAAAGGGAAAGCCGGGCCCGCCATTGAGCGCCACGAACTGCTCCCCCTGCAGCTCGAACGCGATCGTCATCACCGAGCCCGCCGGCTGCGGATCATCCTCCCGGTAACGCGTCGTCGCATGAATCTTCCCGTCCTTAAAGACCGAGAGATAAAACGCGACCGCCTCCTCCGCCTGCGCATCGAACCAAAGAAACGGCACAATCTTTTGCATGAGGAATTCTTACCGCGGGCGTCGCATCAGGCAACCGCCTGTGGTCACCGGATTCCCGCCCGGCCTCCTCCCATTCGAGGTGAATGACCAGCGATTCTGGGTCCGATCGGTTTGTCTGTTCGTGGTCGACCGGATAGGTATGAACTTGTCGAATTGCAAAAGCCTGTGAATCTTTCGCGGAGCCAAATTCTATGAGTGTCGTCACCATTTCCCTGTCTGACTCGATTGCCGCGACCTTGCAAAGTCGCGCGGAAGCCGCGGGTCTCGCCTCCACGGAAGAATACCTGCTGGCCCGGGTGCGCGCCGATTGCGAGCAGGCAGAGCTAGAGTCGCTCCTCGAGGCCCGGCTCGATGGTCCCTTTGCGCCGCTGGAGACTGAGTGGAAACAGGAAGTGCGCGCCGCGGCCGAGCCTCGTGGCTGAACTCCGCCTGAGCGCCACCCGGCGGTCGTCGAGCAGGACCTGCCGGCGATTTACGCTTTCATCGCGCGGGACGACCAAGCCGCAGCCGAACGAGTCCTCGACGCCGTGGAAGCAGGATTTTCCCAGCTAATGCGCCAGCCTGAAAGCGGTGTCGCCATTCCGACCCGCAATTCCAGGTTGAAAGGAATGCGCATGTTGCCCCTGAGCGGCTTTCCAAATTACCTCATCTTCTACTGCGTCGCACCGGAGAGCGTACGCATCCTCTACGTGGCCCACGGAGCGCGACATCTACTTCGCTTCTTCCGAAGCGAGCCGCGCGCCTAAGGCGCAAACTTACCCCGGATCCCGCTCTATAGGTGTCATCATGACCGAACCGGCCGAGCCCGGCCCCTCCGCCGGGTAACGGGTCGCCGTATGAATCTTGCCGTCCTTAAAGATCGAGAGATAAAACGCGACCGCTCCCTCTGCCTGCGCATCAAACCAAAGAAACGGCACTATCTTTTGCATGAGGAATCTTGGCTGCCGACTTCGAATCAGGCAACCGTCGGGACGCAGGAGCGAGCAAACGCGACAGCGTCTGTTGTCAATGTGACTCATAGTCCGTGGACTGGTGCTCCGCGTTCGACTGAAGTGTGTGGATGTCAGTTCGACACCATGGCCGGCTTCTCCTATTTCATAAAATTGGTCAAAACCGTGGTAGCCCGCGGCTTTGGCTAGAATCCCGCCGTCTCGAAACGCTAGGATTTTCTAGCGGTATTGGCTTCGTAGTTGAGGCGCATGCGCGCGGTGTGCGTCTCCGGGTCGGTGAAGAAGGCAGCCTTCATGTGGCCCACCGCCGCGCTGCTGGAGGCGTGCGTCCAATCATAGACATCGTAAATCGGACGCTGTTGGCGCCGCTACTTAAATGGGACGAGGTGAAGATCACGGCGTCCAATGGGCTCATTGATGTAACGCCTTCGGTGCGCGCATTCACTATTCGGCGACAGCGAAACTCTCTCGCGCCTTGGAAGACGCTGGAGGTATTTTCCGGCGGCGGCACGCTCTCGGCCGCAATCGGTGCGCATTCCGACTTTCGTCTCGTGGCAGGCGTCGAGATTGAGCCCCGCTTCGCCGATGTTTGGCAGGCTGCGCATCGCGACGCATTGCTCATCCAAGCCGACGTGCGACGGATTCATCCGAGCGAATACCCCGCGCACGAGGTGCTCGTGGCAGCGATTCCTTGCACGAGCCACTCGCCCCTTGGGCGTGCAAAGAAGTCGCTCGCCCAAAAGCCCGAGCTTGGAGACACAGGTGACCTCTTTCTGTGCATCGCGGCACTTGTTGCGACGCACCTTCCGTTAGCGTGTGTGTTTGAGAACGTGCCATCATTTGGCTCCTCGCTCGCGGGCCAGACGCTGGCGAATCATCTACGGCAGCTCGGCTACCACATCACCCAGACCATTCTTGATCCTCACAAGGCGTGGGCCGAACCGCAAGATCGACGGCGTTGGTTGATGGTCGCGACGCTGCTTCCAGGCTTCACACTCCAGCCCCCAAACACGCCCTTCAATCACGACCTTTCCGATATTCTTGATCCTCCGAGTGAGCGCGATCGCGCCGAAGCGGAGCGGATAGCCGGCAGTATTGCCGCACTTCGCCGTCATCGAGAACGGCATCGCGCTCTCGGACACGGATTTGGTTTTACGACAATCACCGCGCAGTCAACGCGCGTCCCGACCATCGTGCGATCGTATCACAAGATTAATGTCGGGCCTTTCGTCGAAACCGCGTTTGGTCCTCGTCTCCTTCGCAAACACGAAGTCGAAAAGTTAATGGGCTGCACGATTGTTTGTGATCACTACGCAACAGCGATCGAGATCCTCGGCCAGGGTGTGCAGACCCGCGTGTTCGGTGAGGTGCTCACTCAACTCGCGATGTTCCTTCGCGGTGCTCGCAGGTAGTGCGTCACGTTAGTTTTCCTAAAAACATCCTTAGGAAGAAATCAAAGGACTCTCGATCGATAGCCCGCATCGGCAGAGGTAATCGGCGATGGCATCGAACTCTTTCGGATCGCGCGCGTCGTCCACCGTAGAGCCGCGCGGGACAAAAATAACCGTTCCAAATCGGGCTCGTGTCAGAAGCACGCGATATTTATTCCGAACGAACTCCTGCTCGTCGACATCTCGTTCCGGCCGCCACTTCACACCGCGTAGTTTGCGGAAGTGCCAGCCGTCACCGCTTTGTGCCGGGATAAAGTCGCCTCCCCAACAAACTGCCGACCAATCCAACTCCAGTCCTTGGCATTCAAACTCAGTCGCAGCGACTTCAAGTTGGTTGCTGGAGCGGATGTCGCCGTCCGGACGCAGAAACCAGTCGGGGTAGTTCACGCTATTCCGAAACTCGCGTTTCAACTCGATGCCGTCGGCACGAAGCCGCATCGCGCCAGAACTGGCGAACAGTCCGGTGCGGACTCCGGCCCCCGCGAAATCGCGCAGGAGTCGCCGCGCAGCGTCCACGTCACGCGTCAAGAGAATCGGGAACTGGGCCAATTCAGGCATGAGTCGCGCGGCTGCATCAGGCTGCCAGTTCACGACGTGATTCACCCACTCGGCGTATCGTTCAGCGCGCAGGCATCGTTTCGCAACGTTGAGGTGCAGCGCAGGGGTCGGCCTAACGTCAAGATCCTGTGGGTGTGCGTCCGGGAACAGCGTTTGTCCGGCGACACTTGCGCCACCTTGCAGGGCTTCCTCGGAGACCCATACCGTCCATCGTTCGGCGGACGCCGCGAGCGCCCGTCCCCACGCGCCAAGCCCAGCTTCGCCGTTATAGATTTCCTGTCCGCCACCGACGAGTGCTACCACGACGCACCAAAGAGGACAGCGCTCCATCACCCGCAGCAGGAAGTCTGGTTCGGAGTGGGGGGTGCCAAGAATCGCGTCGCGTTGAGCGCCCGTGAGGTCACCGCGCTGAACCCGTTTGGCAAGTCCGCCCGCGACTTTGTCCGCAGTCCACACGCGCTGGGCCTCATCGAATATAACGACCTGCTGCGGCGGAGGGCGATTCTCTGGGTCGAGCAAATGGCCAAGAGCAAAACGGTGCACGTTCTCCACTGGCGCGCTGAGATTGTATCGGATTTCTCGATGCTCACGCCGCGCAGCGGTGCGGTTGAGAACGAGGGCGGCGTTAAGCACGTCGAGCAGCGGCTGATTGCCGCTCGCGAAACAAGCCGTGCTCGCTGCGGTTTCAAGCATCGCGGGCGAATACGCAGCGTGCAGTCCAACTAACGTTTTCCCCGCGCCCGGCACGCCGGTCACGAAGCAAATCGAACGCAAGCCCCGGTCACGCGATTCGCGAACGACTTCGAAAATGCGGTTGAGAGCATCCGCAGTGTTGTCGGCATAGGCGTGGCTGATCTCGCGAACATCGTGGGCTTCAAAAAGACGCTGGGCTTCCGCGATGACGGTGCGTGTCGGGTGAGCTTGCGATGCGTCCCATTGCGCCAGGTCGAGAGCATGTTCACCCGCCGCCAACAGTCGCTCGTGTGCCGTGGCAAGAAACGTAGCCAGCGACTCCGCGTTACAGCACAACAAACGCTGAACGATCCGATGCCGATCTTCGTAATCCGCGTTTGCAATTCGCGGCGGCTCGGGCGCAGCCGTCGCGACGAGAATCGGCGCGATAGGGACGCCTTCGCTCTCACCGTGAAAGTCGCGCAGATTCCAGCAGTATTCGCGCAGTTGCCACTTATCGGGAGCGAGGAATTGCGACGCGCCGATCTTAAATTCGATGGCGATAATTCCCGCACCGTCGAGTAAAACGGCATCCAACCGCTTCGGCCGTCCCGGAATTTGTATTCAAGCAGCAGACCCCAAGTCGCCGCGCTTGGCGTTTGCTGGCAGAGCTGCGTTAGTGACGAGTTTAGGATCTCCGCTTGCTCAACCCATGCGCCGTACTGATCCGCACGCAGGTCGAATCCCATTCCGGCGACACCTGAGGTTAGGTCATCCATCAGCCTCGCCGGATCAACCGCGAGGAACTCTGCAACCGTCGCCCGATAGAACGCCGCCATTGCTCAGTCGTTGATCCCGAGCAGCCACGTCACTTTGACGCCGAGCGCTTTGGCGAGCGCCACCAACTCGAAATCCAGAACGCCGCGAATCCCGGTCTCGATCTTCGCTACGCCGGCACGGTCAATCGATACACCGCGCTTGGAGAGCTTCTTCGAAAGCTCGTCTTGCGTCACCGGTGGGTCGGCGGCAGCCCGCGCCTCTTTCACGCGCCCACCGACGAGATTCTGTAAACTCTGGCCCATAGGCTGAAGACCAGGCTACCAGGTTCATTCCTTCGTTGTTTGTTCTAGTATAGAACACCGCTTACTGGTCTCACGTGCCTTCGAACCACGGGTTCTGAGGCGCTTAGGGTCCAGTTACGCAGGGCGACCGAATCGCTGCTGATCCGCGCGAGGAAACAGCCGGCACTTCCCCAAGCCCGATCTTAATTAACGTTTCACACTGCCCTCTTGCGGCCTCGTAGATTGACGCTCTGCACCGACATATCGGCTGCAAGTATTGCGATACACCTAAAACCCGAATGGAATTCTGGCTGCCGAAATTCGAACGAAACATCACGCGCGATCGGTTGGTTACGCGCACGCTCCGTAAGACTGGATGGAAGGTCGTGCGGATCTGGGAATGTCAGCTCGCGCCGAAGGGGCAGGCGCGGGTTGTCGCAAGGATCAGGAAGGCGATCAACAAGAAGTGACGAGTGATACGTGACCAGTGACGAGCGGGAGCATGAAAAGGCTGAAGTAGAATGCTGCATCGGCGCAGCGAAAGATGGACTGAGCGCCCCGCGGCGGGCGAAAAATGGAGATGCCCAGATTAGATGCTCTCCTGGCTGTCGAGGGCAGCGAGACGTTTTTCGAGGTCTCGCATGGAGGTTTGCAGGACCTGCCAGATAATTTCCAAGTCCAGTCCAAAGTAATCATGGACAATTCGATTTCGAAGTCCCGCGATTTGGGCCCAGGGAATATCGGTATGCTGCGACTTAAAGTCGTTGGGCAAGAGACGCACCGCTTCACCGATGATCTCTAAATTGCGTGCGACGGCGTCGACTGTCTTTTCGTCGGAGAGAAATTGCGCCCGATCGATTCCGCTGGTGTAGCGCTCGATGCGGGCCAGAGCCGCGCGAATGTCTTCCAGGAGCAGATCGGGCTCGCGCTTAGGCATCAATCAGTTCGGGTTCGATGAGCTTCCAGAGAGAAGGTTTAATAGCCCGACGCGAAACCAGATCAACCTTGTGGCCGAGCAACTCCTCCAGGCGCTCCGCCAGAGTGACAAAGCCGAGCCCAATGCTCGGCTCCACCTCGACCAGGATATCGACATCACTTTGCCCAGGGACGGGCGTCCCGCGCGCGTAAGACCCGAATAACGCGAGGCGTCGGAGAGGGAATTCCAGTTGCAGCCGGCGCTTTGATTCTCGCAGGCGACTAAGGATTTCTTCGCGAGTCGCGACCACGGCGGCAGCTTACGGCGGCATCGCCGCCAGACGCAACTGTAACCTTATCAGTGCGAGCGGCCGCACCCGGATCGCGGCGCGCGATGTAGCGAAAGATCGCTTCGATGTCGCCCGAAGCCTTCTCCGTCCAAACTATTTTCCGGTCCATTGACGATACGAGTCTTCATTGGCTCATTGCTGACAAGACGTCCGTTTTGGATGTCCTGCTCCGCTTCTCGCATTGCGGCGAGAAACGCGATCTCGTCGGTCACATCCCGATAGTCGATGTCATCTGGGAGCCGGCTGATGGCCTGAAGAACTTGCTCTTTAACACTCATTAATCGAAGCCTATCGGATCAGACCTTAATCGGCAATTCTGCAAAATCTGCGGCAGGCTGCTCCGGGTGAATTTTTGCCACGTTGTCCTAAAACGGTCGAGGCGCGTCGAGCTGGGGGTCAGCTGGGGAATCGCGCGAATTGTCCTTCCCGGCAGCAAGCTGAATTGCGGCCGTAACGCAGTCCCGCAGTTGGGGCGAGCCCGGCTTTTCAAAGCTGGATGGAATGTCGTTAGAATCTGGAATGTCAGCTTGCGCCGAAGGGACAGGTGCGGGTTGTCGCGAGGATCAGAAAGGCGCTTGAAAAGTAGGAAGCTGCCGTAACGCAGCGGAGCAAGGCCGGGCTTTCCAAGGCTAAAGTAGGAAGTGGTGCTGCATACGGGGAGGCAAAGGCTAAAGGAAAGGACGGGGAGCCGCCGCGCGCGCGGGTGGAGGCGGTCGATGTGTTGCGCGCCGCAGCTCAATCAGGTCGCCTCTTAAACGTGGCTGAAGATCAAAAGGGTCGGACATCAGAGGACAGATATCAGAAGTCAGACGGCAGAGGCGAGCGCGCAGCAGAATGGTTCCATCGTAAGCCGCTTGATCGCTGGTCCTAGGCGACGTTAGTGCTGCTCGAAGAGCGATGACCCGCCTTACGCCGCGGACGCGTGTTGGCGGAAACACCCCGGGGCAAGATCGGCGCTGAAGTTCTTGTCGGCCGACGGGACCGGAAAGAAGTGAATTTCCGCTGGAGATGGGCCCCAAAGCCTCGCGGGCCTACAGTCTCTGCCCAGCGGGCGTCCCGGACGCGACCAGTCTACGGCGCGATGGGCGGCGGCATTCCTGGGTCGCCAACTAGACGCGTCGCGTAAGCCGCGCGACGACGGCGATCAACTCGGCTGGCTCGACCGGTTTGGCGATGTGCATGTCGAACCCGGCGAGCATGGCGCGCTGCCGATCTTCGGAGCGCGCAAACGCGGTGAGAGCAATCGCGGGCACCTTGCCGCCCTCGTCTTCGCCCAGTTTGCGGACGGCGCGAATAAACTGATAACCATCCGTCCCCGGCATGCCGATGTCGGAGACAATCACGTCGGTTTTCTGGAGCCGGAGCGCGGCCAGGCCTTCTTCGGCGGAAGAGGCCACGGTCACGATCGCGTCGCATTCCTCGAGGATCCGCTTCACGAGGGCGCGGGAATCGCGCTCGTCATCGACCGCCAAAATGTGCGCGCCGTCGAGCGCCGGCGGGCATTCCTTCGGATGCCCCCTGGGCGTGCGTGGATGCTCGCGTTGCTCGGGCGAGTGGGCTTCGTGCTGGTGCGCGATCGCGAGGGGCAAATGCACCGAAAACGTGGCGCCCTGGTTCTCACCCGGGCTCGCCGCGCGCACGTCGCCGCCGTGCATTTCGGAGAGATGTTTCACGATCGCGAGACCAAGACCGAGGCCGCCGTAACGCCGTGTCGTGGTCGCGTCCGCCTGGCGAAAGCGCTCGAAGACATGCGGCAAAAACTCCGGCTTGAGTCCCGTGCCGGTGTCGCTGACCACGATCTCGAGGTGCGAATTCACCAGCTTCAATACGACCTGCACGCGGCCTTCCTTCGGAGTGAATTTGATCGCGTTGGAAAGCAGATTCCAGACGATCTGCTGCAGGCGGGCGGGATCGCCCATTACCGGGCCGGCGAGCGGCTCGACCACTTTCTGGATGCGAATTCCTTTCGCTGCCGCCGCGGGCGCGACCGAGGCGACGGCAGCGTCGATCACATCGGAGAGATCGACTGGCTGCACATTTAGCCGGACCTTGCCCGAGATGATGCGGCTCATGTCGAGCAAGTCCTCGATCAACTGCGCCTGCACGCGCGCGTTGCGCTCGATCACCTTCAGGCCTTCCGCGAGATCCTCTGGACTCGGCTTGCCATCGCTGCCGAGAAGTTGCGACCAACCGACGATCGCGTTCAAGGGCGTGCGCAGTTCGTGCGAAAGCGTGGCCAGAAATTCGTCCTTCGTCCGGCTCACCCGCTCGGCTTCGGTGCGCGCGGCGCGTTCGCTTGCGAGGAGCGCTTCGCGTTCGACCTCGGCAATTTTCTGCGAGGTCACATCGATCGTGATGCCGTCGAAACCGATCTGGTTCCCCGCGTCATCGCAGAAGACGCGACCGATGGCGCGAACCCATTTTTCCGCGCCGGTGTCGGGCGAGACCGTGCGGTATTCCGTTTCGTACGAGGTCCCGCCCGATAGCGCCGCCTCGATTTCGCCGCGGACCCGATCCCGATCGTCTGAGTGCATGCGCTCGAAAAAGACGTCGAGCGTGACCTCCGCCTCCGGGTCCAACCAAAAATGGCGCTTCACGCGCGCATCCCATTCCAATTCCAATTGCCCGAGCGGCAGCGGGGAGTTCCAGAGCCCCACATCGGCCCCCTCAAGTACTAAGTCCATTCGGACGCGGCCGACGCGGAGCGCTTCCTCGGCCTGCTTGCGATTGGAGATATCGCGGATGAACGCCGCGAAGAGATCGCCCTTCTCGTGGGAGAGATGACTAAAGGCAATCTCGATCGGAAATTCGTGGCCCGCCCGATGCAGCCCGGCCGCCTCGACCGCGCGCCAGTTCAACTTCTTCTCCCCGGTCGCGAGATAACGCGCCAGCCCCTTCCGGTGTGGTTCGCGGAGACGTTCGGGTTGCACCAAGGAAATGTTCTCGCCGATCATCTCCTCCGGCCGGTAGCCGAAGACATCCGCCACAGCGGGATTCGCATACCGGATCGTGCTCTCGTGATCGAGGATCACGACGGCATCGGTCGATGTCTCCCAAAGGAGGCGATACTCCTCCTCGCTCAAGTGCGCCTCAGTGCTGGCAGGTGCTTTCTGGTCGGCCATGGAAAAGAGATTGCAAGAGCGGCATCCATAAGCAAACGGAACGCGACAGATTTCGGCGTGTTTTTTTTAACACTCGTCGGCCGGTGCGCGCGTCGGGTGGGTCAAGAGGGGGGCGGATATTCGTCCGAGCCCTGCACCCAGAGGAACGACTGCAGATCGCGCAGATCGCGGCGCACCGTGGCGGCGAAGGCGAGAAGATCCGCATAAGGTTCCCAGCTGGGCTTCGACGCGTAATCGAAATCATAACCATAGGCCACAGCCGCACGCCGCGTCACCATCGGCTTAAGAATGAAGTGCTGCTTCCGGTTGGTCGATGAAACCGAAAACCGTCACCAGCGGCCAGGTCAGCACGCGGGTTTGCGAGCTTCTCTGCTTTGCTCATTCGCGGAACGCCGCCGCTACTTCATCCGATCAAACGTCTTCTGCAAAATATCGACGTCGTTCGCGTGGCCGAGTTTTTCGCGGGTGCTATCGATCCACTTTTTCTCGAGCGCGTTCTTGGTCGGGCGATCGTTTTGGTAGAAGACGCCGAAGACGCCCGGGAAGGGGATCTGCGCCAGTTTGTAGGCCGCGAGCTCGTCGGTGACGTCGTGCCGGAGTTCGTCTTCGGGTGTGTTGTCCCATTTCTTTTCCTCGATCAGGGAGAAGGCGCCGCCTTTGCGCGGGTTGGCCGGGTCGAAAGCGCCGGGGAAAAATTCGACGCACTCCGACAAGCACTCAATCACGGAAAAGCCGGGATGATCCATCGCGCGCTCGATCATCTGGATCATGTGGTTGACCTGCGAGGCGTGGGTGCGCGCGACGAAGGTGGCACCGCTAGCGACTAGTTTTTTCATCGCGTTGACCGGCTGGTCGATTGCGCCTTGCGGGTCGGTCTTGGATTTGAACCCGATCGGCGAGGTGGGGGAGGTCTGCTTTTTCGTCAGGCCGTAGACGAAGTTGTCCATGATGACGTAGGTCAGGTTGATGTTCTTGCGCGCACCGTGGTCGAGGTGGTTGCCGCCGATGGAGAAACCGTCGCCGTCGCCCCCGAAGAGAAAGACGTGCAGATCGGGCCGGGCCAGGCTGATGCCGCTGGCGAGCGGGACGGCGCGGCCGTGGATGAAGTGCGCGCCGTGGCCGTTCACGAAATAAGGGAAACGAGAGGAGCAACCGATGCCGGCGAGGGTGACGATTTTCTCGTGATCGAGCTGGCGTTTCTCGATGACTTTGTAATAGCAGGCGAGAACGGCGAAGTCACCGCAACCGGGACACCACGTCGGGTGATCAGCGGTGATGGCTTTCTTGGTGAGTTTCTCGCGTGGCGGAATCTCGGTCGATGGCGCGGCAGTCAACGTTTCGCTCATTTAAAAACGTTTACCACAGGGTGCGGAAAAGGCGAGTAAACACGCGCGGCAAGCTGTTGGCACAACCCGCGCAATAAGAGGGGCGGGCGGGCGCGCTCCGCGCCGAAAAGATGAGGTGATTGCGGGAATCGAAAAAGCGCTCCTTCAACAGACAGAGTCTCGCAGACCGCCGACAGGTTGACCGAGGTTGCGCCGGAGCCTACCTTCCGCCGCCCATGAGATCCCTAATACTGCCTGCGCACTGGCTCCGTCGCCTCGCCGCCAGTCTGTGCCTCCTGGGATTTCTCTGCTCCGGGAACAACATCGTTCCGGGCGTTGCGGTTCTGCTCGCGACAGCAGATGGCGAGCATACCGTTCGTGTGTCGCACGGTGACAACAACAGCGTGAGCATCTTCCTCGCTCACGATAACGGTCATCATCACAGGGACTCGGAGTCTCATGCTACTGATGACGACACGCCGGCTGTTGCCGATCGCGAGGCCGACTCCGGTCATGCCGACCACGTCATCCAATTCGTTGGTGCCAATCAATACGCCGCCTCGCTCATCTCACAGCTCCCGCGCACAATGACCGCTGATGCGGTCGCCATGCCCGCCGCAACCGAAGCATCGCTGACGCTCTGGCCTAACGAATCTCACGCGCAGGCTGCGCGTCCACCGCCGCTTCTTTCGGCGGCTCTTCTTTCTCACCGCACGATCGTGCTGGTGATCTGATTTCGTTTCTGCCCGCTAAGCGCTGATCGCGCACAAGCGGGCTTTTTCGCTTTCGCGCGGCTCCAGCTCACGGGGTCGCCGCCGTGCAGGTGGCCTCTCTCGGCCCCTTGTTTGACCCACCATCAACTTTTTTCACACCAATCATGATTCGATGTCTAAATAATCACCACTTCGCCGCCGCTTTGCTGGCGGCATTGCTTGCCGGCGGGCTGTCGGCCAATTCCGCTCCTGCCCAGAGTCCTACCGGATCGATTTCGCTTCGGCAGGCGATCGGTTATGCGCTGGCGCAGAATCCGGAGCTGAGCGTTTTTCCGAAGGATCTGCGGATCGCCGAGGCTCGACGGCTCCAGGCGTCTCTCGTGCCGAATCCGGAAGTCTCCATTTATTCGGAGGACTTCGGCGGGAGCGGCAAGTTCCGCGGAACGGATGTCATCCAAAACACGCTGCAGCTCAGTCAGCTCATTGAGCTGGGTGGGAAACGCCGGGCCCGGATTCGTGCGGCGGAGGCGGGCCGAGGGGTGGTCAACTTCGATTATGAGGCGAAGCGGCTGAAGGTCGCCGCGGAAACAGCGCAGGCGTTTCTCGATCTTCTGGGAGCGCAGGAGCGGCTCGCCCTTTCACGGCAGACGCTCGATTTGGCCGAGCGTTTTGTGCCCGACGCCGAGAAGCGCGTGGAGGCCGGTCGGTCGTCGCTCGTCGAAACGACACGGGCGCGGGTGGCTGTAACGGCCGCAAAAATCGTGGTCAAGAAAGAGGAAGGACAGCTCGCCCTCGCGCGCACGCGCCTGGCCGCGCAATGGGGGAGCATGCGACCAAAGTTCAGCCGTGCGGTGGGCGATTTAAGGAATCCGCCGGAGGTCGCGTCGCTTCCGGTTCTGCGTTCCCGCGTCGCGGCACATCCGGCGCTGGCCAAGGGGGAGGCGGAACGAGCGCAGCGCGAGGCCCTCGTCGCCGTCGAGGGGCGCAAGGCGATCCCGGACGTGGCGCTCCACGCCGGCGCGCGCCAGTTAAATGAGACTAACGACACTTCTTTCGTGGCGGGTCTTTCCATTCCGCTGCCGCTTTGGAATCGAAACCAAGGCAGCATTAAAGAAGCGCAACTCCTCGCCTCACGCGCGGAGGACGAGATTCGAGCCGTCGCCGTAAGCCTGAATACGCAGCTCGCGATCGCCTACGAATCTCTGGAGGACGCGAAAATCGAATTCACGCTCCTGCAAAGTTCCGTACTGCCCGAGCTACAGAAAGCCTACGAGCTGACGAACGAGGGATACCTCAACGGCCGGTTTAGTTTCCTGGAGCTATCCGAATCGCGCCGTACCCTCGCGGAGTCCCGACTGCAATACCTCCAGGCGCTCATCAATTACCACAAAGCCGCAGCCGCCATCGACGGCCTGACCGGCGCATCATCCAAAACTGCTTCGGACTTCTCGAAGTGAATCTCTCTCCCATGAAAATCCTGAAAATAATCGGCATCGTCATCATCCTCGCAATCGGTTTAATCGTTGCGCGCAAAGTCTTGAAATCGGAACCGCCGCGTGGCGCCGGTGCGGAAGGCGGGCACGGTGGCGCATCGGCCGCCGAGTATGAGCGCGGGCCGCACGGTGGTCGCATGCTCCGCGATGGCGATCTCGGGATCGAGGTCACGATCTACGAGCCGGACATCCCGCCGCAGTCCCGCGTCTATCCGTTCCAGGATGGCAAGCCGCTCGATCCGGCGGCGGTGAAGTTAGTGACCGAGTTGCACCGCTTCGGCGGTCGGGTGGATACGATCCATTACAAGAAGGAAGGCGACTATCTGATGGGGGATAAAGTCGTCGAGGAACCGCACTCCTTTGATGTGAAGGTGATGGCCGAATACAAGGGCAAGACCTCGCAGTGGGAATATCAATCTTACGAAGGGCGGGTGAAGATGCAGCCCGCGGCGATCGAGACGGCGGGGATCAAAGTCGAGGAGGCCGGCCCGGCGAAGTTGCGCACGCTGGTGCAGATGAACGGCAAGATCGTGACGAATCCCGACAAGGAAGCGCACGTCACCCCGCGCTATCCCGGTGTCATCCTGGAAGCGCGCAAGAAGCTTGGAGACACCGTGGCCAAGGATGAAGTGCTGGCCGTGGTCGAGAGCAACGAGAGTTTGCGCCCGTACGAGATCAAATCGCAAATCGCGGGGCGCGTGATCAAGCGCGACGCCGTGCTCGGCGAGTCGGTTACGCAGGATGCAACGCTCTACGTGGTCGCGGATCTTTCCACGATCGCGGTCGATCTGGCAGTCCCGCGCGCCGAATTCGCCAAGCTGAAGGAGGGTCAGAAAGTTGTGATCAGCGGCGTGGGCGGCAAGGAGGAGGAAGCGACTCTCACCTATCTCTCACCCATCGGCGAGGAGAACACCCAAACCATGATGGCTCGCGCGGAACTTCCCAACCCCGAAATGAAATGGCAGCCAGGTCTCTTCGTCACGGCAGAAGTCGTGGTCGAGGAAACGGAGGTCCCCATCGCCGTGAAAGCGAGCGCCCTGCAAACCTTCCGGGATTGGGACGTGGTCTTCATGAAGGACGGCGACACGTTTGAGATCGCAATTCTGGAGCTGGGACGCCGCGACGGCGATCTCGTGGAAGTCGTCTCCGGCCCGCTCAAACCCGGCACCAAATACGTCACCGAGAACAGCTTCGTCGTGAAGGCCGATGTCCTGAAGTCCGGCGCCTCCCATGACCACTGATTCATTCACCACGAAGGACACGAAGAGCACGAAGGGTGAAACAGGTTACGTCCTTCTGTTACCTCCGTTGCTCGTGACTTCGTGTCCTTCGTGTTCTCGTGTGTTCTCGTGTTGAATCCAGACAATCATGAAATTCGATGACCTATCAAATCGCGTGATCGGATGTGCGATCGAGGTTCACAAGCACTTGGGACCGGGATTACTCGAATCGACTTACGAGCAATGTCTCGCGCACGAACTCTCCCTGGCCGGAATTACCTTCAAGATTCAGCCTGCCTTGCCTGTCGCATATAAAGGTCTCCACCTCGACTGCGGATATCGAATCGACCTGCTGATCGAAGATGCGGTCATCGTTGAGTTGAAGAGCGTCGCCGCGCTCCTGCCGATCCACGACGCGCAAATCCTGACTTATATGAAGCTCGCCCGGATTCCTGTAGGGCTCCTGATGAACTTCAACGTCACCCGACTCAAAGACGGCATCAAACGCTTCGTCCTCTAACCAGACATGCCCAAACCCTATCACCACGAAGGACACGGAGTAAGAACAGAAGAGATAACTTGTGAGCCGCAACTCTCCTCTCCCTTCGTGCTCTTCGTGTCCTTCGCGGTAGAAAAACACCATGCTCGATAAACTCATC
>JBBSLW010000020.1:0-23880 GCA_038233495.1 Chthoniobacterales bacterium
GAGGGACGATCCGCCTCGGGCGGATGTCGTCCGCGTTTCTCTCACGCGGGATCCTGCTTTTTAGAGACACGGACGGGCCGGCGCCCGTCCCTCCAATCGGCGCGTTACGGCGCGGGAGGGGGAGCCATCGGCGGCTTCGGGGCAAGCCCAAACCCGCCAATCCCCTGCAGGACGCCGCCAAAATCGCTCTCCGTCGAAATGACCGCGGTCGTATCGCGGGCGAAAGCCGCTCGCGCCACCTCGAGCCGGCGCACGAAGGAATAAAGATTCTTCGCTTCCGGCGAGCTGTAGGCCGCGGCGTAAATCCGGGCCGCCTCGGCATCGGCTTCGCCCTCGATCTGGAGCGCCTTGCGCGCGGCGGCGGATTGGATCGAGGCGACGTCGCTCTCCTTTTGGCCGCTGATGTTGGCCGCTTCACCGCGCCCTTCCGAGCGAAACTTGGAGGCGATCTGGTGACGCTCACTCGACATCCGCTCGATAATCTTCTCAGCGACGGCCGGGTTGTATTTGCTGCGCTTGAAACGCTCGTCGAGCAGTTCGATTCCGAATCCCTCAATCTTTTGGCGCGCCCGTTCCGTGATCTGTTGCTCGATCGCGCTCCGGCCGAGCTCAATGTCTGGCAGAGTGCTCGGCAAAATGGTGCCGACTTTTTCGAGCTCTTCGTCGCGCTCCGGCTGGCGTCCCTTGGTCACGCGGACGATCTCCACGAGGTCGTTGGAGGCGACCGCGGTCCGGGTTTCGCTGCCGAGGATATCGTCGAGTCGCGAGAGGGCGCTGCGCTCATCGTTCAGGCGGTTGTAATAGAGGAGGGGATCGCTGATGCGCCAGCGCGCGAAACCGTCGACGATGAGGTAGAGCTTGTCTTTCGTCGGTGTTTCGGTAGGCGGCCCGTCCCAGGCGAGGATGCGATTGTCGAAACGATGCACGACGTCGATAAAAGGAACCTTGAACTTCAATCCCGGCGTCTTCTCGACCCGGACGGCCTTGCCGAAGCGGGTCACGATGGCGGTTTCGTACTGGTAAACGGTGAAGAGGAGCGCGCCCCACTTCAATGCGGTGAAGAGGACGACGACGCCGATGATGGCCAGCACAGGGCTCTGCACGAACCGGACAAAGCGGGTGGAAAAATGCGAACGGTAGATGTCGTTAGGCATGGTCAGGGTTGCGCTGGCGCGCTGGGTTGAGATGGCAGGAGCGGCAGGGTCTGGAGAATGCCTTTGATGCTGTCATCGACGACCACTTTGCGGTCGAGCGCCGGGAGGATCGATTGCATCGATTCGAAGTAGAGGCGCTGCCGCGTGATCTCCGGCGCCTTATTGTATTCGGTCAGCAGGAGGGAAAATTTCTCCGTGTCGCCCTTCGCGCCATTGATCCGGCGAAAGGCGTAGGCCTCGGCTTGTTTTTCGCGCTCCTTGCCCTTTCCGCGGGCGTTCGGGACGGCGTCGTTGTAGATCGCCCAAGCCTGGTTGATCGCGGTCTGCTTCTCCTGTTGCGCCTGGTTCACTTCGTTGAAAGCCGCCTGCACGGCCGGCGGCGGACGCACCGTCGCGAGCTGCACCTGCTGAATTTCCAGCCCGAGCCCGTATTCGGAAGAAAGCTTTGCCAGGCGGCCGAGCGTAGCGATCTCGATATCATGCCGGCCGATGGTCAGCACTTCGTCGACCGTCCGGTCGCCGATCACTTCGCGCATCACGCTTTCCGAGAGATCGCGCAGGGTCTTTTCCGGCTCGCGCGCGCCGAAGAGATACTGTTTCGGATCTGCGATCCGGTATTGCACCACCCAGGGAACTAGGGCGGTGTTGAGATCGCCCGTGATCATCGTCTCAGTGTCCTCTGGATTGTTGTCGCCCTGATACGCGTTCGTGGACTGTGGCGTGGTGAAGCCAAACTCCAGTTTCAAGAGACGCTGGGTCGGGACGATCCGGATCTCGTCCACATACGGGATGGCGTAGGCGAGGCCGGGCCCTTCGGTGCTGTGGTAGGCGCCGAAACGCAGCTTGATGCCGACGGAGTTGGTCGGGATGGAAACGAAACCGAAGAGCAGCGAAAACAGCGTCACGACGATCCCGATCAGCCCGATCACCCCGAGCACGAAGCGAAAGGGCCGGAATTGAAATCCTGGCGGAAAGGGCGATGCGGATGAACCGGAAGAGGTGGTAATTTCCATCGTGCAAAAAATAAATTGGCCGCAAACCTAACACAGGATGCGGGTTTGACCCGCTCGGACCGTGATTCGGCGCGGAATTTCGTTCACTTCTCGTTAGGCAGATCACTTCGCCTCGTCAGGTCCGGCCGCAGCGGCTATCGTTAGTGCGATGAACGCCTCGCCGCAGCATCTCGACCACCCGGTGAGCGAATTTATCCGGAGGGATTTCGCCCAACTCCTCGAGTCGATGACGACCCGCGAAGCGCTCGATGCCATCCGGGAGAAGGGGCTCGGCGAAAAGATCGTTTATTTCTACGTGGTCGACGAAAACCAGCGCCTGCGCGGCGTCCTGCCGACCCGGCGGCTGCTCACCGCAACCCTCGAGCAAAGGATCGGCGATCTCATGATCAAGCGGATCATTGCCATCCCGCAGAGCGCGACTCTTCTCGAGGCGTGCGAGTTTTTCGTGCTCCACAAGTTCTTCGCTTTCCCGGTGGTGGATGAAGAACGGCGCATCCTTGGCCTGATCGATATCGGCGTTTTCACCGAGGAAGTTTTCGACATCGCGGAGCGCGAACAGCACGAGGACGTCTTCGAGACGATTGGCTTTCGTGTCGCGGAAGTGCGCGGGGCAAGTCCGCTGAAGGCGTTTCGTTATCGGTTCCCCTGGCTACTCGCCACGATCGGGAGCGGCACCGCCTGCGCGCTCCTGGCGAGCGCATTTGCGGTCACGCTCGCGCAGAGCCTGGTCATCGCCTTCTTCCTCACCCTCGTCCTCGGGCTGGGGGAAAGCGTCAGCATTCAATCGATGGCGGTCACGATCCAGGCGCTGCGCGCGACCCGGCCGACCTTGCGCTGGTACGGCGCGACCCTGCGCCGTGAGGTGGCGACGGCGCTGTTGTTAGGCGCGGGTTGCGGTTCGGTCGTTGCGGCGATCGTTTGGTTTTGGCTCGGGGCGGGCTGGCCGGCGGCCGTGATCGGCGCGAGCATCCTCAGCTCGCTGGTGATGGCGTGTATTCTGGGGCTGAGCATTCCCTCCATTCTCCACGCCTTGCGGCTCGATCCCAAGATCGCGGCCGGCCCGCTCACCCTCGCCCTGGCTGATTTGCTCACGCTCCTCTTTTATTTGTCGATCGCGAGCCTCTTCCTGCGACCGGCCTAACGACGAAGAGAACACTTACCGGTTTGTCATTCCGAGCCGGCGCGGCGCGGCGAGGGATCTTCCAGTTGCAATGGGAGCGTGCTGCGACCAAGCATCCCTCCATGGCATGGGAGAGATCCCTCCCCGTCCTGCGGCGGTTCGGGATGACAAACAGGGCGTGGGGCGGCGTGGGGCTGTTACCCGATCTTTTTGCGGAAACGCAGGGCACAGACGCAGAAGAGCAGGATGGCCATGACGGTGAGAATGCCGAGCGATGGCGCGTATTCGAAGAAGGTCGCGCCGCGCAGGATAAGGGCGCGCATCAGGCTGATAAAATAGGTCGTGGGGAGCGCGGCGCCGAACCAGTAGAAAATCGCCGGCATCGTTTCGCGCGGGAAAATGAAGCCGGAAAAAAAGACGCTGGGAAGGATGAAGGCCATCGACATTTGGAGCGCCTGCATCTGGTTTTCCGCCTTCGTCGCAACGAGCAAACCGAGGCTGAGGAGCGCGAAAACGTAGATCAGCGTGGCCAGGAAAATCGCCACCAGGCTGCCCGCGATCGGGACGAAGAAAACAAAGTGCATGATCCCGAAAAGGAGAAGGGCCATCAGCATCCCGATGCAGAGATAGGGGATCAGCTTGCCCAGCATCAGCCCCCAGCGGCTCAGCGGACTAACGAGAAGCTGCTCGAGCGTGCCGCGCTCCTTTTCCCGCACCACCGCCATCGCGGTCGCGAAAGTGGTGCCGATCTGGAGCACGATCCCGATCACACCCGGGACGAAAAAGTTCGGGCTCCGCATCGTCGGGTTATAAAGCATCTGCGGGCGGATCTCGACCGGCGGGGCGCGCCGGCCGCTCTCGCGCAGGAGCATTTCGGTTGATTGAGTGAGAGCGATCGCGACCGCGGTGTTGAGCGCCTGAAGCGCGGTGGTGGAGTTCGAGCCATCGATCAAAAGCTGGGCCTGCGCGGCCCGTCCAGCGCGCAATTCGCGGGTGAAATGGGGCGGGATTTGCAGCCCGACATAAGCGCGCCCGGCGCGGATCTCGCTCGCCATCGCCTCGGCGCTGCCCACTTCCCTAACGATGCGAAAAGTCTCGGTATTGACGAAGCGATCGAGGAACTGGCGGCTCTCGATCGTGCGATCCTCGTTCAGGACGACCATCGCCATGTGCCTGACGTCGTTATCGAGCGCGTAGCCGAAAGCGATCATCTCCACGAGCGGCGGGAAGAGCATGAAGAAGAGCGTCATCGGATCGCGCAGCACGACGATGAACTCCTTGAAAAGGATGGCGCCGAGGCCGCGGAACGGGCGTTTCATGGGACGCGAAAGCGATTGCCTTCTCCTGAGTTGTCTGGGCTGAGTGGGCGAGCGCGCTTCTCTAAGCTGTCATCCGAGCCGGCGAAGCGCGGCGAGGGATCTCTCTAGGCTGGTAAAGGTTCGGGGAAAGGTCGGTCCACTTTGAATTCAGTGTCTCCACGAGCGCGTTCTTGCTCCGGCGCCAATGTTTGATCTCCTTCTCGCGATCGATGGCTTGGCCGATGTCGTGATGGGTCTTGTGATAAACCAGAATCGTTAGGCGATACTTCTTTGTGAGGCCCTTGATCGTGCCGTTCTGGTGTTCCCAAACGCGCCGGGCGAGGTCGTTCGTGTCGCCCGTGTAGAGGACGACTCTGCTGCGGTTGGATATCATGTAGACGTAGTAGGCGTTCACTGCGATTGCGAGGTCCCTCGCCGTCCTGCGGCGGCTCGGGATGACAAGTGAGAAAGGAGCGCCGTCATTATTAGGCGGCTTTTTCGGGCTGCGAGCCATTCCCGTACTTCGCGGTCAGCGCGACGAAGGCGTCTTCCAACGACGGGCCGATGACGTGGATCTCGGCGCTTTGGATTCCCACTTCGAGCAGCTTCTTTTCGATCGCGGCCCGGGTGATGGAATCGTCGACCAGCAGGTGCATCGATTGCCCGAAGACCGTCGCGCTTCGCACCCCGGCAACGGGGCGCATCGCTTGCAGCGCCTGCGCGACGTGGTCGCAGGTGACATCGAGCCGGCGCGTGCCCGGCGGATTGACGTCGGACATTTGCTTCAGCTCATCGGGCTGCCCGCAGACGATCAGCTTCGACATGTGGATGTAGCCGACGTGCGAGCAACGTTCCGCTTCATCCATGTAATGGGTGGTGACGAAGAGCGTCATCCCGCGCCCGGCGAATTCGAAGAGCAGATCCCAGAGCTCGCGGCGCGCGACCGGGTCGATGCCGGCAGTCGGTTCATCGAGAAAGAGAACGGTCGGCTCGTGCATCAAAGCGCAGGCCATCGCGAGCCGTTGTCGCCAGCCGCCGGAGAGGAGCGCGGCGCGCCGGCCGAGGTAGGGCTCGAGATGAGTCAGCGCGATCAATTCGTCACGGCGCTGTTTCAATTTCTTCTCGGGCAAACTGTAGAGCTTCCCCGAAAAAAGAAGGTTCTCGTTCACGGTCAGCTCGTCGTAGAGCGAAAATTTCTGCGACATGTAGCCGATCATTTCCTTGATCGCGTCGCCTTCCCGCAAGACATCGCGGCCGCCGATGCGAGCGGTGCCTCCACTCGGTTCCAGGATCCCGCAGAGCATCCGGATGACGGTCGACTTGCCCGATCCGTTAGGTCCGAGGAACCCGAAAATCGAGCCGCGCCCGACCGAGAAAGTGACGTGATCGACCGCGGTGAAAGCGCCGAAGCGTTTCGTCAGGCCGTCGCACTCGATCATCGCGTCCATCGGAAGAAAAAAATCAGGAAAGCAGGAAAGCAGGAAATGAAGGGAGGAATCTGGAACCCAGGAAACCAGGAAAATGCGCACAGAAAATTCCTGGCTTCCTGATTCATTTTTGTCCCGGCACGTTGGGAAAGGTGACGTCGGCCGACATGCCGGCACGCAATTTGTCGTCCTGATTCTGGAGCCGGATTTTCACCCCGAAGACCTGGCGAATACGATCCTCCACCGTCTGCACGTTGCGCGGCGTAAACTCGGCCTGGCGATTGATCTGCTCGATCGTGCCGGTGAATTCCTGGCCCCCAAACGAATCGACCCGGGCGCGTACCGTTTCCCGAAGTCGCAGATGACCGAGCCACGGCTCCGGCACATAGACCCGCACCCAGAGATGATCCGGCAGGATGAGGGTAGCCAGTTCCTGGTTCGGCCCGAGGACGTCGCCCACTTTCACATTCAGGACCTCGACCACGCATTCGTTAGGCGCGATTACCTGCAGCTCGCGCAGCTCCGCGTCGATCTCGGAGAGCTGGGCCTGCATCTGCACGATCCGCATCCGGGCGGCATCGAAACTTTTCTCCTGGGCGGACGCGGCGCTCCGGGCGCGCTCGGCTTCGCTCGGCGAGACCGTTTTGGTGCGGAGCAAATCCTCCTGGCGGCGGGCATCGGCGCGCATGAATTCGAGCTGCGCTTCGTGGGCATCGGCGTCGCGCATCGCGGTCTCGATCTGGGCCTGGGCGAGGGCGCGGCGGGCCTGCACCTCCGGGGCGACGAGCTCGGCGATCGGCTGGCCGCGCCGGAGAGTTTCACCTTCCTGAACGAGAAGTTTTTCCACGCGGCCGCCGGTGCGCGGAGCGACATGCACTTCGTCGACTTCGATCGTGCCCGAGACCGCGTCGGTCCGTTGCTGGCACCCGGCGGAGAGCAGCGCGAGGAAGCCGGCGACGACCCGAAAAATATGCGACCTTTGCAAGGCACGGAAGATTACCAACTTCCGCTGGAAGCGAAAGGCGGACGCGGTTGCTGCGCGCGCGGGACATGCTTGAGATCGCGTGCGCTTCTGCGAGACGTATCGGAGTGAGCGAGCCCGCGCCGATCCCATCCATGCTGCGACCGCGCCGGCGGGTGCGTTATCTCAAGATCATCGCGATTTTTAAGATCGTGCAGGGCGCGCTCCTTTTCAGCATCGGGATCTCGCTCCTTTTCCTGCACAGCCGCACGCTCTGGCTGAATGGAATCTCCGAGTGGGTGGATGGCGAGCTGATGCTGGTGCACAGCCGTGCGGTGCTTTATCTGCTGAGCCGTTTGCAGGATGTGGTCGCGGGCGGGCTCCTCCGGATCACGGGAATCGTGGCGCTTTTCTATGCGGTCGTGCTCTGCACCGAAGGCGTGGGCGTCTACCTGCAAAAACGCTGGGCCGAGCTCCTCATGGTGGTGGCGACGGCGGCGCTCATTCCCTTCGAGCTGCGGCACGCCTGGCTGCAGCCGGGCCTCGTCTCGATCCTGATCCTGGCGGTCAATTGTTTCATCGTCTGGTTCGTCTACCGCGTCCTGCGGCGCGAGAAACGCGAGGAACAAGACGCGCCGCCCTCGACGGAAACTGCCGAGGTCCTTGAGACTCGTTAGGCGCGACGACCGCGCTGCCGGATCTCGAAGCGCGCGAGGGCCGCGCCGGTTTTGTCCATCGGCAAACCGATCACGTTGCTGCGCGAGCCGGCGATGCGCGCGATGACGGCGCGGCCTTTGCCCTGCGCGGCGTAGGCGCCCGCCTTGTCGAGCGGCTCGATCGTGGCGAGGTAATTCTCGATCGTGCGGTCGCTCAGTTTTTTGAAAACGACGCGCGATACGACGGTGAAACTGTCCGACTGACCGCGGCGCAGGTGCGCGATAAAGACGGAGGTCGAGACGAGATGAGCGCGGCCACTGAGGAGGCGAAGGATGCGCGCGGCCTCCGCCAGGTCGGCCGGCTTGCCGATGACACGTCCCTCGAGCGCGACCAGGGTATCGGCGGCGAGCACGACGGCATCGGGATGCAGTCGCGCGCCGGCCAGCCCTTTGCGGAGCGCATTCCAGGCCGTGCCTTCGCGCAGGGTGTAGGCGGGCGAGAAAATTTCCTCGACTTCGGGAGCGACGACTTCGTATTCGAAGCCCGCCGCGGCCAGCAATTCGCGCCGGCGCGGCGACCCCGAAGCCAGGATGAAATGGGGCGGGCGAGCGTTCATGCGCCGCGCGTACTTACTCGGGGCTGGGCGGTTTCTGGTCTCCGCCGAGGAAATCGGGCATCTTCATTTCCGAATAACCGGCAGGCGCGACGAAGTCCGAATCAGGCAACGGATCGACGCTGACCGACTCGATCGTGCTGATGACTTCCTCCTGGCCGGGGACTTTCACGCGAGTCCGGAGAGGGAGCCCGGGAAGCGCGCGATAGTCGGGCAGCCCCTTGGTGATGGAGGCGAAAGCGCCTTTTTGCAGAACCGCCATCTGCTTCAGGATGTTCTTGTAATCGGGATAGGTCGTGGCGACCCAGTAAGAGGCGTGGAACTTCGGCGAATCCGTCACGTACTCCTGGGTTTCGTAGCCGTTGATCGTTTCCTTTTTCCCCGACGCTTTGGGCGTGGCCTGGGTAGGCGCCTCTTCCTTGACGAAGGACTTGGCCAGCTCGGCCATGGCCATGGCTTTCTCGCCGGAAATGCGCATTACGACTTTCTTGTCGTTCAGGATATTCGTTAGGGCGCCGGTCTTGGCGTCGATGATGGTGGTGATCTGCGGAGTCACTTCGACGCGGGCCTTGTCGCCTTTCACCTTCATCTTGATGCTCCGGATGCCTTCGGTGCCTTCGATCTTCTGCACGATCGTGAGGTCGGCCCGGGCGGTGGCGAGGAGAGCGAGGGATACGAACCCAAGAAGGCGCAATGTTTTCATAAGGCAGTTGCTAGCTGGGCTCGGCTCGCTTGGCAAGCGTGCGCGGGGCGTCGCTCAAAAAATGGTTGGCAAGGTCGCGGGGGCGCGCCAGCTTAAGCCCGCGCGGGCATAGCTTAATGGTAAAGCTCCAGCCTTCCAAGCTGGCTATGAGGGTTCGATTCCCTTTGCCCGCTCTCTGTCTGGCGCCAGGAATGATGATCGCGATTTTGCCTCGGGTAATCCTGCTCGAATTGAGCGTGGCCCTGCTCATCGCCACGCCCTGCCTGGCCGCGGCTCCCGCGTCGGCCGGCCGCGAACTCGCGCCGGTCGAGTTGATTGAAAAAGCGCTCCCCGCCGGGAAGACGATCAAGAGCGCGAGCAAGGCAGAGCTTGTCTCCGCGGTCTGCGCCGCAGTCCGGCAGGAGCGAGATTCCGGCGCGGGCATGACGTTGGTCGCGGTCGCGGCGCGCCCGGAATTGGCGGGCGACTTGGTGGGCGCGATTTTGCGCTGCGCGACGAAGATCGATTGCGAATACGTCAGCCTGATCGTGAGCACGGCCGTGACCGCGCAGCCCGGTGCGGCCACCGCGATCAGCGACGCGGCGATCGGGCGGGCGCCCAATTGTGGGGAGAGCATTCAAGGGGCGGTCCGGACCGCGACCCGGAGTGCCAACAGCCGCCCCGAGCTGACCCTAGCCAGCCCGCCGGGGCAAGGCGCGCTCATCGGCACGCGCGGCGGAGCAAATGAAGGGTTCGATCCGCACGAGCCTCTCGTGCTGGTGTGCGAGGACGGCACGCCACGCGCGGTGCGGCAAAGCGAGATCGATGAATTTCTGCGAACCCATCCCGGGGCGGTGTCGGGAAATTGTCCGCCGGCGGCAGGCACTGCGCGCACGCCAGTTCCCGCGGCGTCTCCCGCGGTGAAGCAGTAGCGAGCCGACAATTTCGCTTTTCAGAGTCTTCATCCCGAAGCTCCGCTCGGCATGAAGACGGGACGGGAGCCCGTTCTCGTTAGGTTGTCATCCCGAACCGCCGAAGGACGGAGAGGGATCCCTCCGATGGAGGGTACGATTCTCTTGAAGAGGAGACGCGGATTCCAGTTGTGAGATCCCTCCCCGCGCTGCGCCGGGTCGGGATGACAACTTTGGAGCACGGCGAGTTGATGTCGAACCTTTCCCGTTCGCAAACGCTGCTCGACATTTCGATTTGGAGACCAAGGTCTTCCATTCGCGCGCTAAAATAATTCTTCGGCGCAGGAACAATTGTTGTAGCTTCGGCGCCCGGTGGGCACGCACGCACTTTCTCGAGCGACGGAATTCCTTGCGGCGCTCCTTCTCGTCATGGCCATGGCCGGGATGCAGGTCTTCATCGGCGGGACGCGAATGGCGTTTCAGCCTCCCGTTCTACGGTTTGCTCGGGGTGGCGGCGGTGCTGGCGTTTTTTTCCCTGGCGCGCACGCGGCCGGGGCCGGCCCGGCTCTGTCTTTGGTCTGGGGCAATTTTTTTCGGCTACGTGCTGGTGCGCGCCTGGTTTTCGCCCGTGCCTTATCTGGCGCGGATTGATCTTTTCTCGGTCCTAGGCGGGCTCGTGGTCTATCTCGCGGTGGCGCTCGTCTTCACTTCCGCGTCCTGGCGGATGGCGTTTCTCGGCGATCTGCTTCTGCTCGCGCTCGTGCAGGTGGTGATCGGCGCGACCCAGATTCGCGACGGGAACAATTTCATGCTCATCCCGTTTTTGCAGCGCCTCGATTACGGACGACGGGCGAGCGGATTTTACGTCTGCCCGAATCATTTCGCGGGCGTGCTCGAAGTGCTCGGTGTTTTCTGCCTCAGCTTCGTCTGCTGGAGCCGCTGGCCGCTCTGGTCCAAACTGCTCGTCGGTTATGTCGGCCTCTGTTGTTATGCGGGCCTCGCCCTAACGGGAAGTCGCGGCGGTTACCTGAGCGCGGCGGTCAGCCTGCTCGTGGTCGCGCTCCTCACTTTGCTCGCCCTGCGTCCGGCGGGTCGCGCGATTTTTGGCCAACCGCGGGCGCGGGCGGTCTCTTCGCGCTCCTCCTCCTCGGCGCGCTTCTCTTTGGATTCGCGAGGAGCAATTACCTGAGCGGGCGCGCGCAGAACGTCCTCGATGCCCAGGACGTGCGCCTCGATCTCTGGCAGGCCGCGATCGCGCAATGGAAATTGCAGCCCGCGCTCGGGACCGGGAGCGGAACCTATCTCTACTACGGCCGGCGTTTTCGGACCGAGCGCATCCAGCTCGATCCGGTCGAAGTGCATAACCGTTGCTCGGATTGCTCCTGCTCGCCGGCGCGGTCCGCTACGGGGCGGCGGAAAGTGACGCGGAGCGGGCCCGGGTCGCGCTCCGGGACGAGCGTCATCTCGAGGCGGCGCGCTGGGCGCAGGCGGCCGTGAAGCGCGACGACCAGAACCCGGAGACGTGGTTTATCTCGGCGAAAGCCGGATCCGGCGGGCCGAAGACCTGGCCAACCCGGTGGCGGCCGCTTCCTATTACCGGGCCGCAGTCGAGCCGTTCGAGCGCGCGGCGGCGCTCGCGCCTAACGACGAGACTTTTCTCGTCGCGCTCGGCCGGGTTTACGACGCGCTCGGCCGCTTCCCGGAGGCGGAGCGGCGTTTCGGCCAGGCGCGGGAATGGGATCCGCGCTCGGGCGCGGTGCAGCAATCTTACGCTGCGCATCTGGAGTTGTGGAGCCGGGGCGCGCCCTCGACGGAGCCTGTTCCGACGCTGGATTTGCCGGCCAAAAATGCTCCCTGGCCAGCCGCTTCCGTCGCGCCCACGCTGGGGCAATTTTAGCGCCGACCGAACCGCGGCGAAGGTTGCACGTTTGCGCAGGAAAATGTATTGCCGGAACTTCGCGCACGACATAGTCTCCGCCGCGATGATCCAGCGAAGCGTGTGTCGCCCCCATATTTCACTGCGGGCGGCGCGTCGCGCGCGGCGGCGGCGTCAGGCGCTGCGCGCTTTGCTTTTCGTTAGTCTGCTGGCCGGCGGGCCGGCTCTGCTTTACGGGCAGGAAGAGGAAACCACGAACAAAACCACGGTTACGGTCCCGGCTGAACCGGCGTTCGATGCGCTCCCGGAGCCTGCCGCGACCGCCGCCCCCGATCTGGGCACGGGCAATTTTGCGCGGGCGCCTTTCCGCGTCTCGGTCGCGGTGCGCGAGGGCTACGACGACAACGTTTCCACCACGAACCAAAACCAGGTCGGTTCCTTTTTCACCAATGGCAGCGCGACCGTCGAGTATAAATTCGGCAACGCCCGCACCACCATCGATCTGGAAGCGTTCGGTGGGCTGACCTATTTCTACAATCGCCCGTTTGGTCAGACCTACGATATCAACAGCGGGCTCACGATCAGCGCCAGCCACCGGGCGACGCCCCGGCTTGGTTTCGGCGCGAACGTTTACCTCACCTACCAATCGGAGCCGGATTTGCACGCCGGGATCGGGCTCAATCGCCGAGGCGGAAACTACTTTTATACCAACGACAAATTCTCCACTTCTTACCTTTGGACTCCGCGCTTTTCGACCGTTACCAGCTACACGTTAGGCGCGATCCAATACGAGGACAGCGCCATCGGCTCATTTGAAGATCGTTTTGAGCACACTTTCGGAAATGAGTTTCGCTACCTCGTCCTTCCGACCACGTCGCTGGTGGGTGAGTATCGCTACCAGATCATCGATTTTAGTACCGCGCCGCGCGACTCCACGACCCACTTCGTGCTCGCGGGTCTCGACCACAGCTTCAGTCCGCGCTTCAACGCTTCACTCCGGGGCGGCGCCCAATTCCGGCAGTTCGACACCTTTAGCGAACGCACCTCTCCCTATGGCGAGGCGACGGTGAAATACACCGCCGGCCCCCGCACCTCGATCAGCTGGACGAATCGTTATGGCCTGGGCGAACCTGATGTGCCGGGTGCCTCATCCCGCACTACCTACCGCACCGGCCTGGTGGGCAGCTATGGCGTTTCGCCTCGCATCACCACGACCCTGTCGCTTTACTACCAGCACGACGCGAACGACAGCGTCGTTATGCCTTTCTTTTTGCTGCCCGCGTTTACGGAAGATTCCATCAATATCAATCTGGGCCTGCGCTACGACATCAGTCGCACCTACGCCGTCATCAGCGGCTTTACCCACACCGAGATCTTCTCCGAACTCGCGCTGCGCGACTACGCCCGGAACCGCTATTTCCTCGGTTTCAACGCCAGCTTCTGACAAGGGTCCGATCCTTGCTCTGAGGCTTTTGCGCCGAGGAAATCTTCTGATAGATTCACCGCCCGGTTGGCGCGAGGGAATTCATGGCACAAAAAGAAGAAGTCAGACTCCATTTCCTCGACTACTGGCGCGTCATCCGCGTGCGCTGGGGTCTGATCCTGCTCGCTTTCCTCCTCGTCGTCATGACGACCGCGGTCGTGACTTATTTCCAGCCGCGGGAGTATCAATCCTCTGTTTTCATCGAGGTGAAATCGACCGCGGAAACCCCGCGCATCTTCGGCAACGACGGCCACCTGCCCTATCACGATCCGCAACTGGCGCCGACCGTTTATCAGATCATCCAGCGCACCGGCATCCTCTACCCGGTGATCGAGGACCTGAAGTTGCAGGAGAAATGGGCGCGCGGCGGCACCCCGCCGACCCGCGAGCAGGCCTACCAGATCTTGCGCGGGAAGCTCGACCTCGACGAAGTCCGAAATACCGACCTGCTTCAGATCAGCGTCTTCGATACCGACCCGCAGGAAGCGGCCGATATCGCGAACAAAATCGTCGCCGTTTACCAGGAAAAACGCGTCGAGGAAGAGAAAGACATCCTCAACCGCGCGGTCGAGACGATGAACGAGGAAGTCGCGAAAATGGACCGCAAGGTGGAAGCCGCCTCCAAGGAGGTCGCGCGGATTCGTGACGAGGAACACATCGTCGATCTGAATCCGGAAGGAACGGAGGATTCGTTGACCTCGGCCAACGCCAACGTCGTGAAACAGGAGGGCGAAGTGAACGACGCCGAGACGACCGTGGCCACGCTCGCGTCGAAGCTGCAGCAGATCGAAACCCTGAAAGGCGACGACCTCATGCGGATGATGCCGACGCTCAACATCCAGGATCCAACGATTCAAAAAATCCTCCCCAGTTACCAGGAAGCGGTCGCGAATGAAGCGCTGCTCCTCAACTCCGGCCTCGGCGAAAACCATCCGAAAGTGAAAGCCCTGCGCGCGACCAAGGCGGTCTACGTACGGCAGCTCGAGCAACAGGTCTCGAGTGTGCGCGACGCGCTCCAGCGCAACCTAAACTCGGCCCAGGCGACGCGCGACGAACTGAAAAAGCGGCTGACCGATATCAACGAAGAACAGCTCACTTCGAAAAACCTGAGCGCCAATTACACCCGGGCCAAGAACGCCTACATCAAGGAAAAAAGCCTGCGCGACGGCGTGCGCTTGCGCGCACAAACGCAGACCATGGAAATGGCCATGCCGCGCCAGGCGGTAAGCGTGAAACAGGTGGCCGAGCCCCCCTCCTACGCCGCCCGCCCCCGCGTCGCGCTCAACCTCGCGCTCGGCGCGCTCGTCGGCCTCGTCCTCGGTGTCGGGCTCGCCTTTTTCATCGAGTATCTCGACACCAGCGTGAAGACGATGGAGGACGTCGAAACGCTGCTCGGCGTCCCCGTGCTCGCGGTCATCCCGCAGCGGATCAAGATGCTGCACGAAGAGAAAGGCGATAGGCCCGACGCCGAGGCTTATCGGATCCTGCGGACCAATATTGAATTCAATCGCCGCGGTCCCGATGCCAACACCATCTCGTTCGTCAGCGGCGGGCCGGGCGAAGGCAAATCGATCACTCTGGCCAACCTGGCCTTCATCTGCGCGCAGGGCGGCTATTCCACCTTGATTGTCGACGCCGACCTGCGCCGACCGGTTCAGCACACTTTTTTCGGCCTCGAGAAAAAAGTCGGCCTCACGAATTACCTGACGAGCGACATGCCGATGGACGAGGTCATTTTCTCGACCAAGGTGGCAAACCTTTCCCTGCTCCCGAGCGGCATGCTTCCCTCCGATGCAGTCGGGTTTCTTAACTCGCAACGCATGTCCGACCTGATCGCGGATCTAAAGACGCGCTACGACATCATCTTTTTCGATTCGCCGCCCATGCTCGGGGTGAGCGACGCCTCCGTCATCGCGAGCGAAGTCGATCAATCCATCATCGTGGTGCAACATCGGCGCTTCCCGCGCGCGCTCCTCACCCGGGTCAAACAGGCCGTCCTCGGCGTCGGCGGCACCGTCCTCGGCGTGGTCCTGAACAACGTCGACCTGAAACACGACCAGAATTACTACTACTACACGAACTACAAGACCTATTACACCTCGCGTCCGGGCGCGGAAAAGAAGTCGCGCCGCTCGAAGTCGACCGCGCCGGTCCGCAACGGCGCGTCGGATCCCGAGGAATATTAGAATGCGCGCCTTACTTCTCGTCAGTCTGGTCCTCGTTGCCTTCGCGCCTTCCCTCCGGGCCGCCGCCGTCCTGCGCTCGGGTGATCCGATCGAGATGCGGATCAGCGGGGTTCCGGCCGACGAGCAGACCCAGGTTAACAACGTCTACACCGTGGACGCCAACGGCATGGTCAACATGCCCTACATCAACAAGGTGCGGGCCGGGGGCCTTACGCCTGCCCAGCTCGCGGCCGCGATCGAGGGGGGCTACAAATCCGCCGGGATTTTCACCAACCCGACGATCACAATCATGATGCAGCCCCAGGCGCGTTTCGTGAACGTGGGCGGCGCGGTCCGCTCCCCGAATCGCATTCCGTTCACCGAAGACCTGACCATGCTCACCGCGGTCAACGCGGCCGGCGGCTTCAACGATTTCGCCGACCAGAAACGGGTGCGTCTCCTGCGCGGGAACGAGGCGAAGGTCTACGATGTGCGCCAGTTTCGGCGCGACCCGGGGCTCGATCCGAAGCTCCAGCCAGGCGACAAGATCGAAGTCCCGCAGAGCTTCTTCTAGACTTCTCGTTAGGGGCGGAGCAGGCTGCGGTGCCGCCAGAGGTAGCCGAGCCCGGAGTAAATCGTCAGGCCGATCGTGATCCAGAGGAGCGTGTTCCCGCCGTAGCGCCACGCCTCCTGCCACCAGGCCGTTTCGGCCAGCGACGGCCGGAGTTCGCTCAAGGTGAGGAGGAGCAGAAAGAAAACGACGGTCGAGATCTGCCAGGTGGTTTTGTGTTTCCCGAGTTTCTCCGCCGGCAAAACCACGCCCTCCGAGGAAGCAAGCAGGCGCAGGCCGGTGATGAGGAAATCGCGCGCCACCACGATCGTTGCGACCCAGGCCGGAACCGCGCCGAGCGGGACGAGGCAGATGAACGCCGCCGCCATCATCACCTTGTCGACCAGCGGATCCATCAGCTTGCCAAACTTCGTCACGCTCCCGTAGCGCCGTGCGATTTCCCCGTCGAAGTAATCGCTGATCCCGGCCAGGATGAAGAGGACGAGCGCGATCGTGCGGCCATAGGTCCAGGCCGAACTGAGCGAGAGCACGAAGAAAACCGTCAGGACGAGCCGCCCGAGCGTGAGCCGATTGGGCCAGTTCATTCCGCCGCCGCTCCAGAGTGTTGCCTAACGAAAACCGGCCGCTTCCAGATCGGGACTTTCTTTTTTAACTCCGCCACCATCCAGGCACTCCCCTCGTAGGCCGCGCCGCGATGCGCGCTGCCCACCCGCAGGAAGAGCGACGCCTCGCCCGTAGCCACGAAGCCGATCCGGTGCTGGAGCACGATTTCCTGCAAACCGAAGTCCGCCTGGGCCGCAGCCGCGATCTTTTCCATCTGGTGCTGCGCCATCGGCCGGTGCGCTTCGTATTCGATCCCGGAGAGTTCGCGCCCCTCTTCCAGGGCCCGGACCACGCCCCAGAAGTCGACCGTCGCGCCAGTGGCCCCGTCCCATCTATTCGGACGCGATTGCAGCGGATCGGTTGTGATAAGGATTTCCGGGTGCCAAGTTGCCATCTGCTTCAAACGAGCCCGCACGATCTGCCGCCCGGGCCCGGCGGCGGGTTCAGGAGATACCGAAAATGAAAACGAATCAATGTGATATTGGCCTCATTGGCCTCGCTGTGATGGGCGAAAACCTCGTCCTCAACATGGAATCGAAAGGTTTCCGCGTCGCGGTCTACAACCGCACCACCGCGGTTACGGAAAAATTTGCCGCGAACCGCGCCAAAGGAAAAAATATCCAGCCGACCACGACGATGGAGGAATTTGTCGGCGCGCTGCAACGTCCGCGCAAGGCCATGATCATGGTCAAGGCCGGCGCGCCGGTCGACGCCGTCATCGGGCAGCTCGTGCCGCTCTTGGAGAAGGGCGACGTCATCATCGATGGCGGCAACTCGCTTTTCACCGACACGCAGCGCCGCTACCAGGAACTCGAGGCGCAGGGCATTCACTTCGTCGGCTGCGGTGTTTCCGGCGGCGAAGAAGGCGCCCTCAAAGGTCCCTCGATGATGCCGGGCGGCTCGCGCGAGTCGTGGGAGATGATCGCGCCCATCTTTACCAAAATCGCCGCGGTCGTGGACGGCGAGCCCTGTGTTCGCTACATGGGGCCGGACGGCGCCGGGCATTACGTCAAGATGGTGCACAACGGGATCGAGTACGGCGACATGGAGTTGATCTGCGAAGCCTACGCCATCATGAGCAGCGTTCTTGGCCTAACGACCGACGAACTGGCCGATATTTTCAGCGAATGGAATCGGGGCGATCTCGACAGCTACCTGATCGACATCACCGCCCAGATCTTTCGCAAAAAAGATTCCGAGACCGGGAAGCCGATGGTCGACGTCATCCTCGACAAGGCGGGGCAAAAAGGCACCGGCATCTGGACCCTGCAAGCCGCCATTCGCCAGTCGGTCATCATCTCGACGATCAACGCCGCGGTCGAAGCGCGCGTCATTTCCTCGCGCAAAGAAGAGCGGGTCAAGGCTTCGAAAATTTTGCCGCAGCCGCAGCTCGAGAAATTCGACGGGAAGCGAGACGAATTGATCGGGGCGGTGCGGGACGCGCTTTACGCCTCCAAGATCGTCTCCTACGCCCAGGGGATGGAATTGTTAGGCGCAGCGAGCAAGGAATTCGCCTGGAACCTCGATTTCGGCGACATCGCCACCATCTGGCGCGGCGGCTGCATCATCCGGGCAAAATTTCTCAACCGCATCGTGGAAGCTTACGGGCGCAATCCGGCGCTGCCGAATCTGCTCCTCGATTCCTATTTCACCGACATCATCCAGAAAACGCAGCATAACTGGCGGATTGCGGTCGCGACCGCGATTGAACAGGGCGTGGCGGTTCCCGCTTTCAGCGCGTCGCTCGCGTATTTCGACAGCTACCGGCAGGCGCGGCTGCCGGCCAACCTCCTCCAGGCACAGCGCGATTTCTTTGGCGCGCACACTTACGAGCGGGTCGACAAGCCGGGCGTGTTTCACACCGAGTGGATGGAACCGGATAAAGCGCCGACCGAGAAAGCAACCGAGCCGCAGGAAGAAGAATCCAAACGTCACGCGGCCGAATAACTTTATGCCAACTTACGTTTACGAAACCACCGACACGAAGAAGCCGATCCGTCGCTTCGAGGTGAAGCAAAGCATGAAAGACGAACCGCTCCGGGTTGATCCAGAGACGGGCGAAGCGGTCAAGAGGGTCATCTCCGGCGGCTACGGGGTGCACGTAACCGGCAGTTCCATCGGGCCATCGGTCGGAACGGTCGGCGGCGGCGGTTGCGGCTCGGGCTGCGGTTGTCACTAGCGGAGCTACGGGCGTTCTCGCGCTGGGCTGACGCTGTCTTTCGCGCTAAAGCGCTGTCATCCCAAACCGCCGCAGGACGGAGAGGGATCTCGCAATTGGAATCCACGGTTTCGGGCTCGAAAGCGCGCGTTGCATTGGTGAGATCCCTCTCCGCGCTTCGCCGGATCGGGATGGACAACGTAAAAGAGCGGCGCACGGGCTAATGAAAATCATGCGAGGCGCTTCCGCCGATTTGCGCGTGCGCGAGCGGGCAAATTTTTCTCGCCTTCACGAGGACGACGTTATCCGTGTTCTGGACCTCGCCTTCGATGACGAGAAACGGCTCCTCCGTGATCACGAGGCGCAACCGCTCAAATAAATCGGGCGTCACAATCGCGTTCGAGACCCCGGTTTCATCCTCCAGACTAACGAACACGAATCCCTTCGCCGTGCCGGGCCGCTGCCGGCAGATCACGTTGCCCGCGATCTGCACGCGCGCGCCGTGGCGCTCGCCCGCCAGGTCGCTCGCCCGCCAGGCATGGGGCAATTGTTCGCGCAACAACTTCATCGGGTGCGGCCCGGTCGTCAGGTTCATCGCGAGGTAATCCGCCTGCACCCGTTCCGACAGCGTCATCGGCGCGAGCGGCGAAGTTCGGCTCTGGGGAGCGCGCGCGCCCTGCGTGCTCCGTTCGGCGCCCCGCCGAACGGATGAAGGTTCGAGGACGATTTCGTAGTTCTCTTCCGCGCGCCACGCTGTTTGCGGCGAGGCACCGCAAACAGCACGCGAGGCGCGTGCGCTCCCCAGCAGATCATCATGCAGCGGCTCCTCTACTTCCCACAAAGCCGCCCGACGATGTTTGGCCAGGCAGTTCAGCGCGCCCACCTCCGCCAATCTGCGGAGCTCGTCTTTGGTCAGGCCAACGCGCCGCTTAAAATCCTCCGTCGAACGGAACGGCCGAAGCTCGCGCTCCCGGACGATCTCCTCCCCATGCTCCTGCCGGAGCCCATTCACGACACAAAAGCCCAAACGCACGCTCTCGTCTGATTCCACCACGCAACGCCACTCCGATTCCCCCACGCAGACCGGCCGCATCCGGATGCCGTGCCGATGCGCGTCCTTCACGATCGTGGCCGGGGCGTAAAACCCCATCGGCTGATTGTTCAAAAGGCTGGCGTAAAACTCCGCCGCGCGATGCACTTTCAAATAGGCGCTGCCGTAGGCGAGAATTGCGAAACTGATCGCGTGCGACTCGGGAAATCCGTAAAGCGCAAACGAGCTGATCGATTGGATGATGCGCAGGATCACTTCCGGCGCGACCCCGTTCTTCTCCATCCCGGCGCGCAGTTTCACGCTCACTTTTTCCATCCGCTCGACCGAACGATGGAAGCTGAGCGCGCGCCGCAGCTCTTCCGCTTCCGCGCCGGAAAAATCGGCCATGATCATCGCAATCTTGAGCAGCTGCTCCTGGAAAAGGGGCACGCCTAACGTGCGCCCGAGGATTGGCTTGAGGCGCTCGTCGAAATAGGTGACCGGCTCCTTCCCCGCCCGCCGCGCCAGGTAGGAATGGACCATGTCGCCCTGGATCGGCCCCGGGCGAATGATCGCAACCTCGATCACGACGTCGTAAAAAAATTTCGGCTTCATCCGCGGGAGCGTCGCCATCTGGGCCCGGCTCTCGATTTGGAAAACGCCGATCGTGTCGGCCTTTTGCATCATCTCGAAAGTGGCGGCGTCATCCTTCGGGATGTGGGCGAGGTCGAGCGGCCGGCCACGTTCCCGGCAAAGCTCGAAGGTATCCTGCATGACCGACATCATGCCCAAGCCTAACAAGTCGACTTTCACGATCCCGAGATCCTCGCAATCGTCCTTGTCCCACTGTGCCACGACCCGGCCCGGCATGGAAGCGTTCTCCAGCGGGACGAAGGAGCTGAGCTTGTCCTGGCAGATAATCATCCCGCCGGAGTGCTGGCCGAGATGGCGCGGGAGGCCGCAAATGCCCTGATACAGCCTAACGAACGCGGGCATGCGCGGATGCGCCCGGGGCAAACCGGATTGCTCGATCTGCGCCTCGAGATCGAGGGTGTGCGGGAAATCGCCGTTCGCAAAGAGGTGGGAGAAACGGTCGAGGATGTTCGGCGCGAAATTGAGCGCCTTGCCGATCTCGCGCGCCGCGCTCCGGCCGCGATAGGTGATCACGTTCGCGGTCATGGCCGCGCCGTGTTTGCCGTAGCGCCGGTAGATTTCCTGGATCACGCTCTCCCGCCGGTCGCCGCTCGGCAGGTCGAGATCGATGTCCGGCCAGCCTTTCCGCCCCTCGCTCAGGAAACGCTCGAAGACGAGATGATTGCTCACCGGATCGACCGGCGTGATCCCGAGACAAAAACAGACCGCGCTGTTCGCCGCGCTCCCGCGGCCCTGCACCATGATGTTGTTTTCCCGGCAGAAATTCACGATGTCCCAGACGATTAGGAAATAGCCGGAGAACCCCAGTTTCTCGATCAATGCGAGCTCTTCCTTGAGCTTGGCTTTGACCGCCGCGCTGATCGCCGCGTAGCGCTGTTGCGCGCCGAAAAGCGTGATCGTGCGGAGGAACGAATCCATCGAGTGGCCATCCGGCACCGGGTAATCGGGAAAATCGTAGCCCAGATTCTCGAGGGAAAACTGGAGCCGCTCCGCGAGGCGGACGGTATTGGCAATTGCCTCGGGCCGATCGCGAAAGAGCGCTTTCATTTCCGCCGCGCTCTTCAAGTGGCGTTCCGCGTTGCTCGTTAGGCAGGTACCGGCGGCGTCGAGATGAGTGTGCTCGCGGATGCAGGTGAAGACATCGAGCACTTCGCGCCCGAGCGCGGTGGCATGTTGCACGCCGTTGGTCGCGAGGAGCGGGAGACGGAAGTGCGCTGCGAGATCAATCAACTGGCGATTGAGGCGTTCTTCTCCCCTAACCAGATGCCGCTGGAGCTCAACGTAGACCTGGTCGCGTCCAAAGATGTTGAGCAATAGCTGCGCGCGTTCCGCCAGCGTCTGGGTAGCACGCGCGTCTCGCATGCTGGTCGCGGCGTCCTCGTCGCGACGAACTTTCCTTTTCGATCGACCTGCAAGAAAAGTTCGCGACGGTGAGACACCGTCGCCAGCACGCGAGACGCGCGCGCTACCCGGAGCAGATTCGAACGTCGCAGAGGAAAAGAGCGCGATCAGCCCCGCGGAAAATTCCCGGAGCTCGTCGCTTCCCACCAGGCAACTTCCTTTCTCACTCCGCAGATGGGCCTGGGTCAGGAGCGAGCAAAGATTTTCATAGCCGGTGCGATTCTCCACCAGCAGCGGAAGGAGACTGCCATCCTCCATCGTCAGATCTGCGCCGACGATCGGCCGGACCCCGTGCTCGCGACAGGCGACGGAAAAACGCTGCGCGCCATAGACCCCGTTGCGATCGAGCAGGGCGACCGCGGGCAATTCGAGCTGCGCCGCTCGTTCCGCGAGTTGCTCGGGGAAAGAGGCGCCGCGGAGAAAACTAAAGGCGCTGCAGGCGTGGAGTTCGACGTAGGACATGGGGCGATTACGAGCACGAGTAGGAGTAGGAGTAGGAGTAGGAGTAGGAGGGGAAGACGGTCGCCCTTCGTTTATTTTCAATCGTAAATCCCCTCCAGCTTCCAGCCTGCCCCTCGTTCTTCACCGCGGCAGAGACGGCCATCGGCCAATTCCAAATCCCATTCCGCGCGCTCCCATTTCTGCACATCCCACCAATCGCCCGAGGCGAGATAAGGTCCCTGGCGGCGGACGACTTCCTCGGCGAGCCGCGGCGAAGATTCCGTGCGGAAACGGCGCAAGGCCGGACCCAGCATCGGCGCCGGGTCGTTAGGCGGGTCGGGCAGTTCCCAGGAAAACGCCTCCATCCGAAAAGCATCCGCGCGATGCGAATCCTCCCGCAGCGGCGTTCCGACCCGATCCCGGCCTAACAAACCCGTGAGGCGGGTGAGAGTCTCGTGCCAGCGGGCCGGATCGCGCAGCGGCGTCTCGAAAAGATGAAACTGCTGCTTCGCCGGCGGCGCGGGCTGGGCCTCGAGCGCGACGGCCACGATCGGATGTTCCGCGCGGTAAGTTTCGAGATGTGCCTGGAGAAGGCGAAACAGAATTTCGACCGAGTTCGTTGGATCGGGGAGATGAAAGCGATGTTCGTAGCGCGACTTGTCGGCCAGGGTGATGCGGAAAGTGAGCTCCTGCGCGACGAGGTAGAGAGCGCTGAGCCGGAGGCTGAGTTGCTCGAGGAAACGCCGGAGGACGAAGAGGAGCGGCTCGGCCGTCTCAATCTCGTGCTCGAATTCGAGTTCCTCGGCGAAAATTTCCGTTGGCCTAACGAGCCGGAGAAGGCGGGTCGCCCGGCCGCTGGCCTGCTCCCAGAGGCGGACCGCGCCGGGGCCGAGGCGCGCGCCGAGCGGCTCGGGCTCGAGCGCAGCGAGCTGGCCAAGGGTGTGGATGCCCCATTGGTGGAAGATGGCGAGGAGGCGCGTCATTTCCGTGGTCTGCTCCGCCGCCGTGCCCGGGCGGCGGGGACGAATGCGTTTGGCTTTTTTGTCGAGAGTTTCGCGCGACACGGAGGAAAGTTAGAGCGAATGCGACACATGTTCAATAGAACATGAGTGGGCTTTTACGGACTGCGCGGCTCTTCCCTGTTTAAAGGCACGTGTCCCGACCGATTCTCACCGAACGTTTTAGCGACACCGACCTGTCATCCGATCCGGGCGGAGCGCGGAGAGGGATCTCGCAATTGCAATCTGCGCCTCTTCCATCAAAAAGAGCACAGACTTCGTAGGAGGGATCCCTCTCCGTCCTGCGGCGGTTCGGGATGACAAATAACTATGGCGGTTCGCACTGACAGGAACTGTGGCGACGGGTTCCGCGCGGCGTCGCTTTCAGGTGATCTCGCGAAAGAACGCTGCCCCTCAGCTCGACGGAGTCTCGCTCTACCGCTGGTCACTCGTTCTGCAGCTCGCGAAGACGGCGCCTCTCGCGCCGTCGCGGGAGGGCTACCCGCTGGGAGGGAGGAGGCGCGCTTTGGTTTCCTCTGGCAACGGCGAATTTGCGATCCAGGAAGCGGCGTTGCGCGGGTCGCTCCGGAGCCAGGCGCGCGCGGTCGTTTCCATCCGGCTATCGCGAATATTCTCGTCGCCGATCGTCGCGGCCCATCGCAGC
>JBBSLW010000021.1:0-23624 GCA_038233495.1 Chthoniobacterales bacterium
CAACCTCTTCATCTGCGATGGGAGCGTGCTCCCGACCCAGGGGTCGGCCAATCCCGGCCTAACGATTCAATCCCTGGCCGCCCGGACGGCTGATTACCTCATCTCGCAGGGCGCCACTGTGTTCAACTCCGATCAACGCGAGCTCACTGCACCGCCCATCCGTCGGCACCTCTCGCCCCCCGGCACGCACGGGAAAGGAGCGCCGCGTTTACGTTGACTATTGGTAAGGTGAGAGCGGATGGAGGAGGTCGTCGTTTTCAGAAATCGCCCATGGAGCAGATCGATTTAAATCACCAGGTGCAGTCGGCCATCGCGGCTCGTCCCCTGTTATCACTTCTAGGTCCTGCGCAGCGAGAGCAGCTCCTGACTCTGTCGCTGGCCACGCTGCTCGTCCTCCAAAACGCCGATCTCGGCGGCAAGATGGTTTTTGTTCGCGGCGCGGCTCCTGCGCCAACTGTGGCTCCCTAGTGTCGGCAAACTAATTACCTATGATGAATCGAATTCGAGTCCTGTCCGTCGTCGTGTTTGCGCTGGGTGGTCTCCCGGCCGGCGCAGCCACGGTTGAATATCATCTCACGATCGCGGAGAAGACAGTTAACTTCACCGGTCATCCGCGCCCAGCGATCGCGGTCAATGGCAGCATTCCCGCGCCGACACTCACTTTTCATGAAGGAGACCTGGCACGGATTCATGTGACAAACGCGCTCAAGGAAGATGCCTCCATTCACTGGCATGGCATGCTCGTACCTAACCGCATGGATGGCGTGCCTTATGTGACTTTCCCGCCGATCAAGCCGGGTGAGACCTTTGACTATGTCTTCCCCATCCGGCAACACGGCACCTATTGGTATCACTCCCACAGCGCGCTTCAGGAACAAAAAGGTCTCTATGGTGCGCTTCGCATTCTGCCGCGGAGCGGCGGCGTCAGTGGCACGGTGGATCGGACCGTCGTCCTTTCGGATTGGACGGACGAGAACGCGCACGAAGTCCTGCGTTGGCTGAAGCGCGGCAGTGAATGGCCCGCCTTGCAGCGTGGAACCTCGCAAACGGTCCTAGGCGCTTTGCGCGTCGGCAAAGAAGGTGATTACTGGAAACGCGAGCTTCTGCGCATGCCGGCAATGGATCTCTCCGACGTGGCGTATGACCGTTTCCTGGCCGATGGCGAGCCGGAACATCACATCGCGGCCCGGCAGGGAGAGTCAGTGAGAGTTAGAATTGTGGATGGCTCCGCTTCCACCTTCTTTCACCTGCAATTTGCCGGCGGACCACTCACGATCGTTTCGGCTGATGGACAGGACGTTGTCCCGGTGAAGAAGGACCGGTTTCTCATCGCCGTGGCGGAGACTTACGATGTGCTCGTGCGTCCGCCCGGTCCGGGTGCTTATGAGTTACGCGCGACCGCGCAGGATGGTTCCGCCTGGACTTCTATCTGGATCGGCCAAGGCGAGCGCCATCTCGCTCCGGATGTGCCCCAGGCGAATCTCTACAACGCGATGGGCAAGCTGAAGCTGGAAAACATTTTCGCTCTCACTCCCGGAGGTACGATGGGCATGCCGGATCGCGAAGTGAACGCCGGCAAGTTCGACAAACCGGGAGTCATGGGAGGAACCATGACGATGGAAGAGATGATGGGGATGAAGATGGGCGGCGACATGAAAATGGACGCGGGCAGGAAGATGGGCGGAGAGATGAAAAAGGGCCACGACATGCCGATGGGCGGTAAGATGAAAATGGATGGCGGCATGAAGATGGATGGAATGTCCATGGACCACGGCGCCATGGCTGGCGGCGAAGGAATGCCGGCCGAACCGCACAACGGTAAGAAACACACCTGGGATTACTCTCCGCTCGGACCCGATGTCTCATCCCGTCAGCCGCTGGTCATGGATGGCATGGGTCCCCGCCCCGGCCCGCCTTACCAGGACCTGCGCTCAGTCAAGAAGACCGCACTTTCGCCGAAACAGCCGGTGCGCGAAGTGCGCCTGACTCTGGAAGGCGACATGGAGCGCTATGTCTGGATGATCAACAACAAGACCCTTTACGAGAGCGATTCGATCAAGATCCGTCAAGGCGAGACAGTCCGCTTCATCATGATCAATCGCTCGATGATGCATCACCCGATGCATCTCCACGGTCATTTCTTCCGTGTCATCAACGGGCAGGGCGCTTACGCACCACTCAAACACACCGTCGACGTCCCGCCGATGCAAACGACGGTGATCGAGTTCGCGGCCGAGGAAGTCGGTGACTGGTTCTTTCACTGTCACCTGCTCTACCATCTCGATAGCGGCATGGCGCGTGTCGTGCACTACGAAGGCTTCGAGCCTTACCCGGATACGGCCGCGGTCCGCCCTAGGCTCTACCAGGATCCCTTTTACTTCTGGGGCACGGCCGACGTCCTGAGTAATATGACCCAGGGCTACATCCAGCTCTCGAATACGCGGAATATTTTCAATCTGGAATGGGAAGCCGGCTGGCAGGATGTGCCCGACACGGAAGTAGAGAATACCCTCCTTTATGAGCGCTACTTCAATCGCTTCTTCCGCCTTCTCGCCGGGGCCGACCTTAATGGGACGTTAAAGACCGATCCTTTGGGCTACACAAGCGAGAGTAATCGCGGCGTCTTCGGTTTGGTGTATGAGTTGCCGCTCCGGATCAACTCCATGATCTGGGTGGATACGGACGGCGGGGCACGCTTCAGGATCGCGAAGGACATCCCCCTGACGCCACGCCTCATTCTCGGCGGAGAGGTTCGCTACGACACCCACGACTATTGGGAAGAGCGCGTGCATCTCGATTACATGCTGAGCAAGAACGCCTCGATTCTCGGTCAATGGCATTCCGACTACGGCTGGGGCGTGGGTCTGCGGGTACGATTTTGATTAAAGTCAGAGCCAGGAAACGTGTTGCGGACGAACAAATTCATGGAACTGATTCAATCCAGTGGAGCGATGGCATTCAAGACAGCGTTCCACTTCACCATTATGCAAAACCCAATGAGACATCCTAAAATCAGAGGCTCGTCGCTCCTCCTCTTCATTACTCTGGCGCTGCCCAGCTTCGCTTTGGCTCAGAGCGAGAAGGAAGCGGGCTCCTGGATCGACTTTTCGCAATACGGCTTCAGTGGGCTTTGGAAGGTGCTGAGCGTCCATCCGGCGTTTGTTCATTTTCCGATCGCGCTTCTCCCGGTCATGCTTCTCCTCTATTGTCTCGGCACCTGGCTGGGCCGGCCGGCGCTGATCCGTGCCGGTAGTGTCACGCTTTGGCTCGCGCTCGCTTCGCTCCTCGTCGTCGTGCCGACCGGTCTGGCGGCGACCGATATCCCGCATAACGAAGCGATCCATCGCATGATGGAGACTCATAAACACACCGGCTACGTCGTTCTTGGTCTAACGGTGATTCTCGCTCTTTGGAGTCTTTGGCGTCAGGATCAGCCGGTCGATCCCGCGGCTCGGGAAGGGACCGACGCAGTCGCTCTACCGAAGGCGAACTGGGCCTTCCTTCTCACCGCTGCGCTCGTTTCCTATCTCGTCCTACAGAACGGCGATATCGGCAGCCGGATGGTTTATCTCCAAGGCGCGGCGGTAAAGCCGATGGTGCCGATGCTGCAGGAAGGTCATGAACACGGCGAAGGCCACGAACATGGCGGGGGGCACGAGCACGGTGCCGCCAAAGAAGAGCATCATGCAGAGGGCGAGCACGACGAGCATTCTGCTGCTACTCCGATGACGACGCCGACTGCGTTTCCCACTATCACCGTGACCCCGAGCGTGCCGCTGCCGTCACCAGCCGACAGCTCGCGGCCTAACGAATGAAGACGCATCGCTGGACTAGATGGACACCGGCTTTCTCTCCTTTCTCGCCGAACCGTGGTTCGTCATCCCCTGGAATGCGATCGGACTGCTCGGCGCGGCCTGGGTGCTTTACGACGTATACTTCGTCAATAAACAGGTCAACGGCGCAGTGAAGTGGGCCTGGCCGATCATCGTCTTCTTTTTCTCGATCATCGGCCTCGCTCTGTATTGGTGGACCATGCCGCCCGCCAAACATAGAGGACGTGGAAGGCGAAAAAGAAAAGAAGCGGCACCACGAATACGTCAGCGCGCCTTTTAAGAAGTGATCGGCTCGGTCATTCACTGCGTCGGCGGCGACGGCCTCGGCATTATGACCGCAATGGTGATCGCCCGGATCATCAACCTGAGTTCTGGGGCGAGTTCTGGTTTGAGTACGCCATCGGGTTCGCCTTTGGCTGGTTCATCTTTCAATACAAGGCCATGAGCAAAATGGCGGACGGCCGCTTCAGACACTTTGGATGGGTGGACGCGCAGAATTCTTTTCCATGATCACGGTGATGGGAGGGATGGGGTTGGTCATGGGATTTCTCACGCCACTCACGGTCGGCGAACAACCGGACCCAAACACTTTTGCTTTTTGGGGGTTCGGCGCGCTCGGCCCCTTCGTGGGGTTCGTCTTCACCTATCCCATGAACTGGCTGCTCGTGCAGATGAAGTGGAAACACGGGATGTCGTAGAGTGGAAAAGAACGAAATGAGCGGGTAAGTTGGCTGGCTATTTCGTCGTCATGACGGTGCTCGGCGTCACCAGCTTTATCATGCTGGCTGTGGTCGTGCAGGCGCGGTATCGCATGCCGATCGAGCCAGTCCCGGAAGAAGCGGCGGCCTCCGCTAATCCGGTCGCGACTTTGAAGAAGGGTCTGCAGAATTCGCTGCAAGTGGCGCGCATCAGTCTCCAGGCCGGCCACCGCAGCGCGGCTCTGCACGCGTTGAACGCGGCGCACCATGCCGTGGAGCCCGGCAAGGGAGCGACCTGCGACAAGCTTTTCGAGGAAGCATTTAATCAGATCGAAGAGACCCGCCGGGCTTTGCAAAATGGTCAGCCGGAGCGGGCGCCAGAGATCCTTGCCCGCGATCCTGCACGGGCCGAGTCGGCGCCGCCCGCCAGCCCGGCTTTCCCGGCGAATCCGAGTGACTACGACGGCGCGACCGTCATCAACGCCTCTGGCCTTCGCATCGGTGAAGTGGAGAATGTGAAGGCTGATCGCGCCGAACTGAGTCTCGGTTTGCAAGACGTCCTTGGCTTCATCGAGCTCGGCGGGACCAAGGTGCAGGTGCCGGTGGACCGTCTGCTTTTTGGCAAGAAGAAAGGCGTCGGCCCGACGATGGTTTGCCTGCCTGTCTTCGCACAGAAGCCGGCGGAAATTCGCCGCGCCCTCGGACAATGAGCATCACGCGGCCGCTGCCCGAGAACGACCGGCGCGCCAGGCTGAGTGAGACACTCGAGGGCTACGTCGTGGACATCGCCTGCGCCCGCAAATATCCGCGGAACGAGCTGCTCGACCGCACCCGCAAGTGTCTACAATGGGCCATTGCGCTGAGAGCGGATATGCATTGGTCGAGGATGATGGGCGTCTCTCGCTCCTCGATGCCACCGCCACACCGCTCGTCCTCAAAGCCATTCGCGGGCTGGATGGCGCGAAAGGAATCCGTTTGCGCGCCAATCGGGAAATGAAAGAAGGCGAAATGGAGACCAAACGAATCAAGCTGCTCTCGACCGTCTCCGGCGGGAAAGGCGGCCGCTCTGGCATGAAGGATGCGCCGGACCCTCATCGGTTGATTAACGGCGGGGCAGCGGGATGAGAACGACCCAGATTCAGTTGCGCGAGGTGCTGTCGTTAGGCAAGAGGAGCCGGATCGAACGATCTCTGCGCGCGCTCCCGGGCGTGCAGGAGGTGAAATTCCAGCCGGAAGCGAAACGCCTCACGATCGAGCATGAGGAGGTCAGTGAGGAGAGGCTGCGGGAGGCGCTGGCCACGAGCGGAGTTACGGCCGAGGTGATTCCCGACGATGCGGCGGTCCTGGCACCTTCGGTTCCGCAGATGAAGACCGATAAAGAGCGGTGAGAAAGAACGATCGCGGTGAACCTCCTTCTCTTGACGGGCGGCGGGCGTATCCATCGCGGCTGACCAGGGCAGGAAGGTTAGGTCGCTTCTCCGGCCCGACGTGCTCATCCCGGAAGGAGGCGGGGTGGAAACGCGCGCGGAATACGAAAGCGGGCACCTCGCGGAGGATATTGCCTTCGCCAAGGCGATCCTGATCAAATACGCCAGAGGGCTGGCGCTTCCGTGAGGTAGATTGGTCCAGCCACCGGGTTGCGGCTGCTGCCGAGTAAGCCTCGCGCCCGACTTTCTTAAGTCTTAATCGTCCTTTCGACGACCGACACGATCGTGGCGATCAACTCGGCTGGCTCGACCGGTTTTGAGATGTGGGCGGAGAATCCAGTCAGGAGCGCCTTGGTCCGGTCTTCGGAGCGAGCGAAAGCAGTCAGGGCAATGGCCGGCATCTTTCGGCCGCGAGGCTCCGCCGCCCGGACCTGGCGGAGGAATTCATAACCGTCCACCTCTGCCATCCCGATGTCGCTTACCAGGACATCGGGCGCATGTGACTTGACCAAGGGGAGGGCTTCGGCCGCGGAAGAAGCGGTCACCACTTCGGCCTCGCAGTTCTCCAACATGATGCGCAGAAGTTCGCGCGCGTCGCGCTCGTCGTCCACCACCAGCACCTTGAGTCCGGCGAGATCGGTGCACTTTTCGAAGAGCGGCGTTTGCGTGGTGGCGCGAGGATGACGCCGATCGGGGCGCGGCACCTGGGCCTGCAGCACCTGAAGCGGCAGACTAACGATGAAAGCCGTCCCTTTGCCGGGACCCTTACTCTCCACCCGGATGGATCCGCCATGCAGTTCGACCAACTGTTTCGCGATCGCCAATCCCAAACCCAATCCCCCGTGTCTGCGATTGGCAGCGGCATCGGCCTGGCGAAAGCGGTCAAAAACGTAGGGCAGAAACTCCCGGCTAATTCCCTGGCCGGTGTCCGCAACCGTGATTTCAAGGTGCGAATCCACCCGCTCCAGCAAAACCTGCACTTTGCCGCCGCGCGGTGTGAACTTGATCGCGTTCGAGAGCAGATTCCAAAAGATCTGCTGGATCCGCCCGGGATCGCCGGAGATCGGACCGGACTGCGGATCGAGAATTTTTTCGATCCGGATGCCTTTCGCCTCCGCGGCTGGCCGAACGGTTTCGACCGCCGCGTCAATCGACTGGCTCGGATCGAGATACTGCACATCCAGTCGCAACTTGCCGGAAATGACGCGGCTCATATCGAGCAAGTCCTCGATCAGGCGCGTCTGCGCGCGCACATTGCGATCGATCACATCGATTCCTTCGGCCAGCAGTTTCGGTTCGATCCCGCCGCCCTTCATCAGTTGGGTCCAACCGAAGATCGCATTGAGGGGAGTGCGCAGCTCGTGGCTGAGCGTGGCGAGAAATTCGTCCTTCATCCGGCCGACCCGCTCGGCTTCGGCGCGGGCGGCACGTTCAAATTCGAGATGCTGTTCGCGTTGCTCCTCGGCGAACTTGATGTCGGTGATCTCCTGCGTGATGCCGACGAGCAGCCGAGGTTTGTCGTCCCCTTCGACGGGCCGGCCGCGGGCCGAAATCCAATGGACGCTGGCGTCGGGCCAGACCACGCGATATTCGGCGGAGTAGCTGCGGTTCTCGTCGATCGCTCGCTGGACGGCGGCCCCGGTGGGCGCACGATCGTCCGGGTGCATCATCTCCCAGAGCGTGGCGTAGGTGAAGGGTGCATCCGCTGCGAGACCGCAGTTCTCCCGGCCTCCTTCGGAAGCCGTCAGCTCCATCGTTTCCAAATCCAGCTGCCAGGTGCCGAGCTGGCCAGCTTCGAGGGCAAGGGCCAATTGCTCGCGCTGCTCGCGCATGGTTTCCGAGATCCGGCGCTGCTCTTCCACATCCGTGTTGGTGCCAAACCACAGAAGGGTCCTGCCGTTGTCATCGCGGAACGGCATCACCCGGGTGAGGAAGCGGCGAAACTCTCCGCTCGCGGACTTGAGGGGGAAGGTCATGTCGAACGGTTCGCCGCTCCTGATGGAAGCCTGCCAATGCTCAAGCACGTTTGGGAGTTCCTTCGGGTCATGCACGCTCTGCCAGCCCCAGCCTTCCATGTCGGCGGGTTTGCTCCCGGTGTACTCGTACCAACGGCGGTTGTACCAAAAGATCGCGCCTCCAGCGTCCGCCATCCAGGCGAGCTGCGGGATGGTGTCGGCGAGCTGGCGGAAATTCGCTTCGCTGGCCCGGAGCGCTTCTTCGACTTGCTTGCGCGCGGTGATATCGAGCACGACCCCCGGCAGGCGGACCGCCCGGCCGTTCTCGTCGCGCTCGACCAGACCGCGCGCGATCACGTGACGGATTGAGCCATCCTTTCGCAGGATGCGATATTCAGACAGATAAGCCGATCCGCTCCTGATCGCGGCCGCGATCGCCGCCTGGACCGCGGGCAGGTCCTCCGGATGGATGGCGCGAAGATATTCATCGAGATGCGCTTCGCGAGCTTCCTCGAAGGAGAGGCCGAAGATGCGGCAGAGGTTGGCATCGGCGATCACGCGGGCCGATTCGACGTCGAACGTCCAGGTGCCAACTTCGCCGGCCGCGAGGAGTGACGCGCCCCGCTGTTGCGCGTCGTGGAGCTCCCTTTCCCTCCGCTTCTGCTCGCTCAGATCCTGCGCGAAAATCGCGAAGCTGGCCGGCTCCGCGGTCGCCGGATCGTCGACCCGGAAGACGCGGCAGAAAACAGGAATCGCCGCTCCGGTTTGAGCGTTTTGCAGGGTGCGCTCGCCGATCCATTCCCCTTGGTCCAAGGCGGCGGCGAAGACTTCGGCGCGCACCTGCGCTTTTTCCTCAGGGGCAAAGTAGTCGGCGATGGCGGAGGCGCGCAGTTCTTCCCGGGCGAGGCCGAGCAGACGGGACGCAGCGGCGTTGGTGTAAAGAATCCGCCCCTCGCGATCGGTAAAGCTAATGAAGTCTGCGGAGCGATCCACCAGGAGCTCGAACTGGCGCAAAGCCAGCGGAGTGCGGCCCGCCTCAGGGGGCGGAGTCGGCCCGCTCTCGCTGGAATCTTTTCGACGTGTCACTGGTTTTCAAGGGTCTTTCTAACAATCGCTATGCTTCGCAGAGCAGGAACTGTGCAGCCGTATCTTATGTCTTGATAATGGACGAGCCGGCCAGTGAACGTGCGCCGAAGCCGCGGCCTGCGCACCAGAAGATTCCACTTGGCGTAGCTTGGACCAACGGAAAGATCTGATCGTCAGGGCACTGCAGGGTAGCGCAAGCTTCCAGCTTGCAGATCACACCGGCGCAAGCTCGCCACGGGACGAGCCCGTCCGACTGGCGGGCTGGAAGCTCGCGCTACCATCGATCTTAGGACTTGGTCCACGACAGGTAAGCGGCAACCTCCTGGCCAGTTTTTCCGCTTGTCGAGGTTCCAGCGCACACGTTCCGAGACGTTCAGCAGCTTGGTTTGTTCCCGGGCTCGCTCCAGCCAGAGCAGGAATTCGGGCAAACGATCGAAATAATCCCAAGTCGTCCGGAAGAGCGCGGCTCGGGTTTGGCTCCAATCGAAATCGGCCCGATCCCAGCGGACGCGCGCCACGCGCAAACCGCACTCTTCCAAGGGCCGCCGCAGAAGATCGTCTTCGGTCAGGATGTTTTCGATGTAGGGGGCGATCCTGTTTGGATGCTCGTAGCGCGAATCGGTAAACGTGACGTCGAATTGGCGCATGAAGCCTGGCATCGTATATCGGTAAACGTGGGAGCGTTGCCTTGCGACACGACGGATTCGAATAATCCGATGACCCGGGGAGTCCACCGTTCTCGGGCTTCCCCGGCACGCTCGTGATTTCCCATGGCTAACGAACAACCGCTGAAAGGCACGCCAATCGCATCTGCAGACGTCATGAAAGCTGGTCCTTCGGTTCGTCGTACCGTGATTTTGGCGAGCCTTCTCCTGGCGCTTTGCTGCCAGGGTTGCGGATTGTTCCCGGGCCGCAACGCCAGCGTGACCCGCGATCGTGCCTTCATCAGTCATTCGCCGGCCGCGAGCGATTCGGGGAAACTCCGGCTCGCGATCAAGGACCTGGTCGACACCAAAGGCGATGTGACCAGCGCCGGTTCGCAATATCGCGCCGAGAATTTCCCGCGCGCGAAGGACGACGCGAAATGCCTGGCCGCGGCCCGCCAGCGGAACGTGGCGTTCGTTGGCAAAACAAACATGACCGAGCTCGCCCTCGGCACCTCGGGCATGAACAAATATTTCGGCACCCCGGTCAATCCGCTCGATCGGCGCCGTATCCCGGGCGGCTCCTCCAGCGGCTCAGCCGTGGCGGTGGCAAACAATGAGGCGGATGTCTCGATCGGCACCGATACCGCAGGCTCGATCCGCGTGCCGGCAGCTTGTGTCGGCATCCTCGGCTTGAAAACGACTTTCGGCCTCGTCCCGCTCGATGGCGTGGTGCCGCTCTCGCCCAAACATCTCGACACGATCGGCCCGATGGCCAGGGACGTGCCGCGGCTCGTGCAGGGAATGGATTTGCTCAACCCGGGATTTGCCGCGCGCTACGAGGCGGCCGCTGCGGCCAAATCTTCCGCGCGCCAGATTCGGATCGGACGTCTCTATGTCGACGGGACCGACCCGAAGATCGACCGCGCGATCGATGCCGCACTCAAGGTCGCCGGCTTCCAGGTGATCCGGCTGAGCGATGAATTCAAAGAGGCATGGACGACGGCGCAAACGAACGGGAGCACGATCGCTTTTAGTGATGGCTGGGTGAGCGACGAAAAATATCTCGCCAAACCGGGAGTCGAGTTCACCACCCAGGCGATCGTCCGGCTCGGCGAGTTGCAGCACGCTACTCTGTATCAGAGTGCGCTCGATGAGCGGCGCGCCTGGCGCCAGGCCTTGAGTCGGGCGTTCCGGCAGGTCGATTTCATTGCCCTGCCGACCCTGAAAGGCGAGCCGCTGCGCATCCCGATCTTCGGGCGCACGCCGATTTTCGAGGCGCAGAACCTCGCGGCGCAAAACGCCGTGGCCGCGAATTACGCGGGCATTCCCGCGATCGCGATCCCCGTCCCGCTGCAGCGCCGCGGTTTTCCGCTGACCAGTTTGCAATTGATGGGACCGGAATTGAGCGAGCCGGGCCTGGTCAACGCCGCCCGCTTCGTCACCGCGCTCGACGCGGAAACGCTTCTCTCCGCGCAGCGTTAAGGCCGTCGCGGCCAAAACCGAGTCCGGCCACGAATGGCTAATTGACGCGACGCGCATGCGGGTCCGTCCTTTCCAACATGAACTCGACCCGTCTCGTACGCCTTTGCCTGCTCTCTGGAGCGGCCCTTTGTTTTTCCATCGCCTCTCTGCGGGCGGATAACGTCGACGACCTGATCGCGAAAGGCGATCCGCTCGACCAGCACCTGCAGGCGAACGAGGCGCTCAAGTATTACCTGCCTGCGCTGAAACAGGACCCGGACAACGTCGACCTGCTCGACCGCATCGCGCGGCAATACCGGCACCTCTTGAGCGATGCGCCGAAGAAAACAGAAAAGCTCCGCCTTGGCCGCATCTCGCTCGATTACGCGACGAAAGCCGCTAAGCTCGCCCCGAACAACGCCGAAGCGCAGCTCTCGCCCGCGATCAGTTACGGGAAAATGCTCCCTTACATGTCGAGCGCCGACCAGATCGATGCCTCTCCGCGAATCAAGGCTGCCTGTGAGCGGACGCTCGAGCTCGACCCGCGGAATGACAACGCGTGGCATATCCTTGGCCGCTGGAATCGGGTGCTCGCTGACGTCAGTGGCGTGAAGCGGATGCTGGCCGGGGTCATTTACGGCAAGCTGCCGGAGGGGACGAACGAGCGGGCGGAGGAGTGCCTGAAGAAAGCGATCGCGATCAATCCGCACCGGTCGATCCATTACATCGAGCTGGGTCACATCTACATGCAGATGGGGAACAAGGAAGAGGCACGCCAATTGATCGAGAAAGGCCTCTCCATGCCGAACCAGGAAAAGGACGACCCCGAGATGAAAGCCATCGGCCGCGACTTGCTGACGAAGCTAGGCTGAACGGCTCCCGGGCTAAAAGGACGCGGCGCTCTTCGCGTAGCCTTCCCATTCCGGCATGTCCGCCAGCCCGCCGCCCATGAATTGGTGATGCCAGAGCTGCGTCGCCACCACTGCCGTCAGCCCCATTTCAATTGAGAGCCGCGGGAGCGAACCCGCCCGCATTTCGCGAAAAGCTTTCCGCCAGTGCGTCACTTCCTTGATGTCGAAGTAGCCGGTCTTTCGGAGCGAATCGTCGCTCAGCAACTGCGTCACGAAAGGCGGCTCCGGGTTCATGTGGAAACTGTCGAGCGGGGCGCGGAAAATCACTTTCCCGCGCCGCGCGATCGATTTTGGGATCCAGCGTTCGGCGAGCAAACGGAGCAAGTATTTGTCGCGAAACCCGCGCAGTTTCCAGCGCGGATGCAGCGTGGCCGTAAAATCGAAAACGTCCTCGTCGAGGAAGGGATAACGCACCTCGACCGACGAATGCATCGCGACCCGGTCGCCTTTTGCCTGCAGGAGATGGCCGGCTAACAACACCCGCGACGCCATCCAGATCCCGCGATTGAGCGGCGCCCAGCGTTTCGCTCTCTCCACCGGAAATCCGAGCTCACCCCAGGGATGGCTCTCGTTCATCACCTCCCGCATTTCCTCGGAGTAAAAGCGCAGCTTGGAAATCGCGAGCAAGCCATAGGAATCGATCCAGGCATTCGGCCCGCCGATCGACGACTCGACCCGCTGCCGCCATTCCGGCGGGAAAAACGGCACCTTGTTCATGCGCAGGTAGGCGTTCCGGGCCCGCGTGCTCAGATTCAGGCCGGGCACAAAATCGAGGTAGCCCATCAACTTCGCGATCTTGTACCACGGATAACCGACCAGCCATTCGTCCGCGCCTTCCCCGGTCAGCACGACTTTCTGGCCGTTCTCGTGGACGCGCTCCGCCAACTTGAGCAACGCGCCGCAGGAAGTATCGATGACCGGCGCTTCTGCGGCCTCGATCAATTGCGGATAACTTTCGAGCGCCTCGCGATCGCCGTATTGCTGCACGATCGGCGGCTTGGCCCCGATGTGTTTTGCGGAAAGACTGGCCGCGCTCAGCTCGTCGAGACTCGGCTCGTTAACCTGCACCGTGTAGGTGTTAATCCCGGAACCCTTCAGCCGCGTGGCGAGGGCGAGGATCATGCTCGAGTCGACGCCGCCGGAGAGATATGAACCGACCGGCACATCGGCACGCAAACGTTCCTCGACCGCGTGCAGAAGCAGCCCTTCAAATTGATCCACCAGCGCCCCCGCATCGTCGCCCCAGACTTCGTCGCCTTCCGCCGGGAAATCCATTTCCCAGTAGGCGCGCTCCACGATCTCCGGGCTCGCGCCGCGGTTCCCCGGCGTGATGCGCAGGCAATGCGCCGCCGGCAGAAGTTGCACGCCCTCAAAGCAGGTCCGCGGTCCCGGCACCGCGGTGAAAGTAAAGACGTGATCGAGCCCCTTGCGATCCGGCTTCGGCGGCACCATCCCGGAGGCGAGCAGTCCCTTGATCTCCGAGGCAAAAAGCAGCCAGTCGCCCTGTCGGCTCCAATAGAGTGGCGCGATCCCAAAGCGGTCGCGGCCGAGATGGAGCTGGCGTTCTCGTTCGTCCCAGAGGGCGATCGCAAATTGTCCGCGGAGCTTTTCCCACGTTCCTTCCCGTTGCTCTTCCCAGAGGTGCGGGATAATCTCCGTGTCGCAGTGGGTGACGAAGCGATGACCCTGGGCCGCAAGTTCTTCGCGCCGCTCGACGTAGTCGAAAAGTTCGCCGTTGAAGACGACGAACAGGTCGCGCTCCTCATTCGTCATAGGCTGCTGACCATCGGCCAAGCCAACGATGCTGAGCCGGCGCGACGCGAGCGAAATGCCCGGCTGCTCGAGGAAACCTTCCTCATCCGGCCCGCGATGCGTCAGCGCCCGCGACATCCGCTGCACCACGCCTTGGGGCGCCGGGCGTTGTCCGATCAGATCAATGATTCCCGCAATTCCGCACATGAAGTCGTTATTCTCGCAGAGGTCACCCTCGAAGAAAGTCTCAACCGAACGCGCTACGCCTCCGGTCTCCCCGCGATTATCTGTAAAGCGTAATTCGAGGTCCAAATACGTGTGTCGAGCAGGTGGAAAACGAATTCAGCTTTACATCAGTGAATGCCGAAGCGTCCGTTGACGTTTCATCCCCCCGCCCTGATGGGTAGATCGCTTGACATGCCCAGACGCAGCACTGATCAATCCGGCCCTGCGGGCCAATTCATGACCATGCAAAAAGAACGTATCGCGATCATCGGAGTCGGCTGCCGTTTTCCCGGCGGTGTGAACGCCCTTGATGCGCTCTGGAAACTCCTCCTCGAAGGTCGCGAAGGCGTTTGCGATATCCCGTCCGATCGCTGGAATGTGGAGCGCTATTACGACGCCGAGCCCGGGGTGGCCGGCAAGTCGATCGTGCGGCGCGGCGGGTTTATCGACGCGATCGATCAATTCGATCCCCAATTTTTCGGCATCTCGCCGCGCGAAGCTCCCTATGTCGATCCGCAGCATCGTCTGCTGCTCGAGACGGCCTGGGAAGCGATCGAGGACGCCGGGATTGTGCTCGATTTCGAGCGCGGCACCGACGTCAGCGTTTTCGTCGGGATTTCGCATAACGATTATCAGGGCATCCAGAGCAACGCCTTCGATCATTTTGGGATCAGTCCGCATACCCCGACCGGCAGTGCGCACAGCATCGCGGCCAATCGCATTTCCTATTGCCTGAATCTGCGCGGCCCGAGCGTGGCGATGGATACGGCCTGTTCCTCCGCGCTCACCGCCGTGCATGCGGCCTGTGAACATATCCGTGCCGGTCGCGGCGATACCGCTCTCGCCGGCGGCGTCACGGTCATGATCACGCCCGGCGGTTTCATCGGATTTTCCCAGGCGGGAATGCTCTCGCCGGAAGGGCGTTGCGCGGCCTTCGACGCCAGCGCGAGCGGCTTCGTGCGCGGCGAAGGCGCCGGCATGGTCCTCCTGAAACGGCTTTCAAAAGCAATCGAAGATGGCGACCCGATCCAGGGCGTCATCCTTGGCACCTCGATCAACCAGGACGGCCACACCAACGGCATCTCCCTCCCCAGCCCGGAAGCGCAGACCCGCCTCGTGCTCGATGCCTGCGCCGACGCCGGTGTTGCACCCGAGGCCATCGGCTTCGTCGAAGCGCACGGCACCGGCACCGCGGTCGGCGATCCGATCGAGGCGCACGCGCTCGCCGACGCGCTTTGCACAAATCGCTCCGAGCCGCTCCCCATCGGCTCGATCAAGACCAACCTCGGCCATCTCGAGACCGCCGCCGGCGTGGCCGGCCTGCTCAAGGCGATGCTCGTCCTGAAATACGGCCAGATCCCGCCGAGCCTGCATTTCGAAACGCCCAGCCCGCACATCGATTTCGAGAAGCTCAAGCTGCGCGTGCCGACCGAGCTCGAGCCGTTCCCGAGTGGAAATGGCGAGCGCATGGCCGGGGTGAATTCCTTCGGCTTCGGCGGCGCCAACGCCCACGTCATCCTGGCGGAACCGCCGGCCCATCAGCCGGTCCGCTCCTCGGAGTTCCCGGCCGCGCGCCCCTGGCCGGTGGTCCTTTCCGCGCGGTCTGAGAAAGCGCTCCAGACTTCCGCGGCCAACCTGAGCGGCTGGGTGAAAGAACATGCCGACGCCAACGGCAGCTCGCCCGTTCTGCCCGATCTCACCTACACGTTAGGCGTGCGGAGGAATCATCATCCGCATCGGCTCACTCTCACCGCGAGCAATTGGGCGGAGCTGACCGAGGAACTCGATGCCTTCGCCAAGGGTGAGGATGCGCCGAAAATCCGGACCAATTTCAGCGCCCGGCGCGAGGAAGCGCCGCGCATCGGGTTCATCTGCAGCGGCCAGGGTCCGCAATGGTGGGGCATGGGTCGTGAGTTGATGAAGCATGAGCCGGTCTTCCGCGAAGCGATGGAACGCTGCGACGCCGCGCTCCGGCCGTGGGCGACTTTCTCGCTCCTCGAGGAACTCAGCCGCAGCGAAGAAACCTCCCGCATGTCGCGCACCGAGATCGGGCAGCCCGCGATTTTCGCCATGCAGGTCGCACTCGCCGCGCTCTGGAAATCGTGGGGCGTCGAACCGGCCGCGGTCGTTGGTCACAGCGTCGGTGAGATCGCCGCCGCCTGTATCGCCGGCATCTTTTCCGTTGAGGACGCCGCCCGCGTCATCGCGCTCCGGGCGCGCCTGATGGAGGAATGCGGCCGCGGCCAGGGCACCATGCTCGCGGTCGGTTTGCCCGAGGAAGAAGCGCTCGCTCTCATCGCGCGGCACGATCGCACGGTCACGATTTCGGCCTATAACGGCCCGCGTTCCATCACTCTTTCCGGTCCGCGCCTTTCCCTCGAGCCGATGGCCGCCGAACTCGAAGCGCAAGGCGTCTTTGCCCGACTCGTTAAGGTGGATCATCCTTTCCACCACCCGCTCATGCGCCCGGCGGCGGAAGCTTTGGAAGAAGCGCTCGCCGATCTCGATCCGCAGGCGGGCCAAGTGCCATTTTTCAGCACCGTGACCGGCGAACTCCAGGCCGGTGAGAAATGCGACGGCGCCTATTGGGGCAGCGGCATCCGCGAGCCCGTTCGTTTCGCTTCGGCGGTTAATGCTCTGGCCGATTTCGGAGTCGATGTCTGGCTCGAGCTCAGCGCGCACCCGGCGCTCGCTCATGCCGCGCAGGAATCCCTCAGCGCCCGGGGCACGAAAGCCATCATCGTTTCATCGACCCGCCGGGAACGTGAATTCGAGTCCATGCTCGAAGCCGCGCTCGATCTCCATCGCGCCGGGATTCCGCTCGATTTTTCCGCGCTGACCCCTTCGCGCCATCTGCTCTCCCTGCCCGCTTACGCCTGGGAAAAAACCCGCTGGTGGAGCGAAGCGAGCGACGCCCGCGAAGGCCGGCTCGCCCCCGGCGGACGCGGTCTGCTCGATGTCCGTCTCCCGCGTTCGCAGCCGACCTGGATCGCGCGGCTCGACTCCCGGCACATGGCTTTCCTGAAGGATCACAAGGTCGAGAACCACGTCATTTTCCCGGCCGCCGCTTTCGTCGAGATGGCGCTGGAAGCCGGCGTGCAGTTATTCGAAGGCCGGCCGTTTGCGATCGAAGATTTCGAGATTCGCAAACCGCTCATCCTGCCCGACCCGGCCTCCGGCGTGCAACTCGAGATCGCTTATTCGCCTAACGAACGCACTTTCACCATCCAGAGCCGCTTCGATCAAAGCGTTTCTTGGTCGCTCCACGTCGTCGGCTCGCTCCGGAGCGAGCGGACCGAATCCGCCTTCGGCTCCTCGCAATGGGAAGCCGCGGCCGACACACAGCCCGTCGTGGTCGACGAATTTTACGGGCACATCAGCGATCTCGGTTTGCGTTACGGCGAGGAATTTCGCCCGATCCGCGAGCTCGCCGCGGGGGCCGGACATTCCGCCGGACGGGTCAGTCTCTCGGAAGCGGTCGGAATGCGCGCAGCCGAATACGCCTTGCACCCGGTCCTCTTCGACGGCGCGCTCCAAGTCTTTTCGGCCGGTGCGGCTACGGTCGAAGATCGGCAGGCGCGGATGAAACTTCCGGTCCGTTTTGGCCGGATTCTTTTCCTCGGCTCGCCCGGCGCAGTCACGCGGGTGAGCGCGAAGGTGCAGGATTTTGCCGATGATTTCATCGAAGGCGACATCGCGATTTACGACGCTGCCGGCAAACCGTGCGTGCTCGTCGATGGCTTCCGCGCCATCAGTCTGGCCGGTGCGGGCCGCGCCACCGCGCCCGGCGGGACGCGCGACGTCACTTATCACGTCGCCTGGGAACGCACGCCTAACGACTTGGCGAAGGCTCCGCTCCCGCTCCTCCCGCTCGGTGAATTGCGCGCCACGGCGCAGGAGGCGTTTGATCGCGTCACCGCGACCCGCGGCGCTCCCGCGCTGGAAGCGGCCCTCGGCGCGCTCGACGATCTGACCGCGGCCCAACTGGCGCACGGTCTGCGCGCGATGGGCGTGACCTCGAAAACGAATTTCAACGGCGAGACCCTGCGCGTGGCCGAGCCGATGCGCCCCGCCTTCGAACGCCTCACTGCCGGTCTCGTTAGGCACGGTCTTCTCGGCAAAACCCCAAGCGGCTGGAAGCCAACCGCCGCTTTTGCGAAGGCCGCGAATTCCGCCGGTAAGACTCTGCGCCACTACATCGAGCTCCATCCCGGCCACCTCCCCGAAGCGCTCCTTTGTGAAGGAAGCTGTGCGGAACTTGGGGCGATTTTGCGCGGCGAAATAGACGCGATCCAGGTTCTGTTTTCCGGCATTGGCGCGGAGCTGCTCGACCAATTTTACGGCGACGGTCTCTTCACCAGTCCTTGGCTCGCGGCCATCGCGGCGGCCATCAGCAACGCGGCGCGGCGCCTCCCGGAAGGCCGCGGACTGCGCATCCTCGAGATCGGCGCCGGCACCGGCGGCCTCGCCTCGCAGGTCCTGCCGCTTCTCGAGCGCGGCGTGCATTCCTACATTTTCAGCGACGTCTCGGCCGCGTTTTTCTCCGGCGCGGGACAAAAGCTGGCCGCGTTCCCCGAGGTGGAGTTCAAGATTTTCGATCTCGAAAAACCGGGCACCGAACAGGAACTCGAAGCCGGCTCGTTCGATTTCATCATCGGCACCAATGTCGTGCACGCGGTGCGCGACGTGCGCGAGGCGTTGCACAACCTGCATGGATTGCTCGCGCCTGGCGGCAGCCTCATTTTCATGGACACGGCGACGCCGCAGCTCTGGACCGAGACGGTTTTTGGCCTAACGAGTGGTTGGTGGCGTTTAACCGATCGCGAGCTGCGTCCCGAGCAGCCGTTGCTCGAGCGCGCCAAATGGGAAGGTGTGCTGCGCGAGATTTTCGGTGAAGCGACTTCGCTCCCGGGCCTGCACGGGCCGACCGGTGGAGAAGGCCAGATCGGCCTCCTCGCGCGCAAGGCGCTGGACGATTCCGCGGCCGCGTTCGAGCCGGAAATCACCGCGCCGGAAGAAAAATCCTGGCTCGTCTTTGCCGACGCTTCCGGCCTTGGCGACACGCTCGTTAGGCGACTGCGCGCCGCAGGCGCCCGTTGCCGGGTGGCGCGGGCGGGCGATGCGTTTGAGTTCGACGGAACCGACGCTTTCACGCTGCGGCCGGGTGCGCCCGACGATTGGCAGAAGCTGGTTGCAGCCTGCACCGACCCTCTGCCAGAGCGGGTCGTTTACCTTTGGAATCTCGACGAGAAGATCGGCGAGTTCGAAAGCCTCGACGCCTTGCTCCATTTCACCCAGGCGCTCGAGACCGACCGGCCCACGGCCAAACTGCGCCTCGATCTTGTCACCCGGAACGCGCAGGACGCAGGGAGCGATCTGCAACCATCCGCTGTCGCGCAGGCCCCGGCTATTGGTTTGATCCGCGTCATTGTGAACGAGCATTCCAATCTCGCCTGGCGCGCGATTGATCTTCCGGCGGAGCCGTCGCCTCACGACGCTGCGTCGCTGTGGAACGAGCTGCGGCGCAAGGATGGCAATCGCGAGGTCGCGCTGCGCGGCGAAGCGCGCTACGTCCGCCGCCTCGACCGCGGCCGGCCGGCGCGTGAGCAGTGGCTCGACCCCGACTTGCCGCTCCGGCTCGAGTCCCGCGAACGCGGCCATCTCGACACCCTCCGTTTCGCGCCGTTCGAGTTGCCGAAGTGCGAACCGGGCCAGGTGCTGATCGACGTCAAGGCGGCCGGGATGAATTTCCGCGACGTGCTCAAGGCGCTGGCGCTCTATCCCGGCGACGCGCCGGACGCGCGCATCTTTGGCGACGAAGTCGGCGGCATCGTTAGGGAAGTCGGAGAAGGAGTGACGCATGTCACGCCCGGTGATCGTGTTTTTGGTCTGGCGGTATTTGGGCTTTCCACGCAGACAATCGCGCGCGCTGGCGATGTCCGGCGCATTCCGGGCAATCTGACTTTTGAAGAAGCGGCCACGTTACCGGTAGTGTTCATGACCTCGTGGCACGCCCTGCAGAACGTGGCCCGGCTCCGGCGCGGAGAGCGGATTCTGGTGCACGCCGGCGCGGGTGGCGTCGGCATGGCCGCGATCCAGATCGCGCAGCATCTCGGCGCGGAAGTGATCGCGACCGCGGGCAGCGCGAGCAAACGCGCGCTTCTGAAAACGCTCGGCGTGCAGCACGTGCTCGATTCGCGCCGCGGCGATTTTGCCGAGGCCGTGCTCGAGCTGACCGGGCGTAAAGGCGTCGACGTCGTCCTGAACGCGCTCGCCGGCGAAGCGATCCCGATGGGGCTTTCCTGTTTGGCGGATTTCGGTCGTTTTATCGAGATCGGCAAACGCGACATTTACCAGAACACCCGCATCCCGCTCCGGCCGCTCCGGAACAACGCGTCGTTCCACGTCGTGGCGATGGACGCGGTTTTCCACGGCGACGAAAAGCTGACCCGCCAAATGCTGGAGCAGATCTCCGCGCTGGTGGAAAAAGGAATACTGCGGCCGCTGCCGTTCCGCGCGTTCCCGGCGAGCCGGATCGATTCCGCGTTTCGACTCATGGCCGGCGGCAAACATATTGGCAAAGTGGTGGTCGCTTTCCCGACGCCGTTCGTGCCGCGACGCGGCGAACTGGCCGCGCCCGGTTTCACGGTCAAACCGGAGGCAGGTTATCTCATCACAGGCGCGTTTGGCGGCTACGGCAAAGTGCTGGCCCGCTGGCTGGTCGACTGCGGCGCGCGACATCTCGTGCTCTCGAGCCGGAGCGGCGCTTCCACACCCGAGGCGGCGGAGTTTGTCACGGAGCTCGAGGATCGCGAGGTCGAGGTGCGCGTGGTGACGGCGGATGTCGGCGCGCCTGACGACGTGAAAAAACTTTTCACGGAGATCGAAGCCGGCGGCCATCCGCTCCGCGGCGTTTTCCATCTCGCGATGGTGATCGACGACGCGCCGCTCACCCGGCTCAATCCCAAGCGGATGCAGGCCGTCGTTAGGCCAAAAGCGCACGGCGCCTGGCTCCTGCACGAGGCGACCCGCGAGATGAAGCTCGATTGCTTCGTCATGTTCTCATCCGTCTCGAGCATTTTCGGCAATCCCGCGCAGGGAAATTACAGCGCGGCCAACGCCTTCATCGACGCGCTCGCGCATCATCGGCAGGCGCTCGGCTTGCCGGCCCTGACCGTGAACTGGGGCGTGCTCGGCGGCGAAGGTTACGTGGCCCGAAACGAGCGAGTCGCGGAATTTCTCGCTCGCCAGGGAACGTTAGGCATCACGTCGGGTGAAGCGCTGGCGCTGCTCGAGTCGTTCCTCGTCGCGGGAAGCGCGCAGGCGATTGCGATCCGGGTCGACTGGAGCAAGTGGCGTCAATTTTTCAGAGGGATGCAGGAGAATCCGCTCCTCGAGCGCATCTTCGCCGCAATCGAGAGCCATGAATCAACCGGCGCGACGAGCGATTGGCGGAGCCGGATCGATGCGGCCGCGCCCGCGGAAAAGCAGGCGGTCATTTCACAGGCGGTGCGCGAAGCGGTCGGCTCGGTCCTGCGGGTGAAGCCCGACAGTCTGCGCGATGATCAGCCGCTGACCGATCTCGGTTTGGATTCGTTGATGGGCGTCGAAATTGAAACCTCGCTCGAAGCGGCGGTCGGGATCGCTCTGCCGCCGACGAGCCTGATGCGGGCGCGTACGATCGGACAGATCGCGACGCTGATCGCGGGCCATCTCGGCGGCGCGACCGCGCCTGCGGAAACGGCGCCCGCCGCGGCGCCGACGGCGGAAGCAGCCAGCGCCGTCGATCTCGACGCGATTTCGGATGAGGAGATCGAGCGATTGTTAGGCGAGGACGCCGAACCGGCGACGGCGGAAGCGACTGAAAGTGCGGCGCGTTGAGTGCGGCGGTCCGCGAGAGCGCGATGCGAGTCGATCCCCGCGCCCGGCTCAAGCAATGGCTCGAGAGCGGTGAAGCGCAGCTCCAGCCGCTGACTTTTCCGCAGCGCGAACTCTGGGAAACGTCGCCGGTGGCGGTGGCGGACGCGGCCAATCACATCTCTTGCCTGATCGATGTGCGCGGACTGCTGACGGAACGCGATACCCGGGCCGCGATTCAGCGCGTGGTCGATCGCCAGGAAGTTTTGCGGCTCTCGTTTTTGCCCGGGAAAGAGCGGCCGCTGCAGATGATTCGGAAAAACGGGGAGGCGAATTGCGAGATGCGCGACGTGGCGCCGGGCGACACAAGCCTGGAAGCGATCGAGGACACGATTGCGGAGATTTTTCGCGAGCCGTTCGATCTGCTGAAGGGCCCGCTTTATCGCGTAGTCGGGCTGCGGCGCGCGCCTAAAGACCACATTCTCGTCTTCGCGATTCACCATTCCATCGCCGACGGTTGGAGCCTGGGCGTTTTCGTGCAGGAACTTTTCGCGGCCTACATCCACGGGATGATGGGCTCCGCCGAGGCCTCGCCGCCGGTCCCGCTCCCTTATTCGGCCTGGGGCGCGAACGAGCGCGCCTTCTGGACGCCGGCAGCGCTGGCCGAGCGGATCGAGTTTTGGAAAACGAAGCTGGCCGGCGCGGAGCCGATCTGGGACGCGCCGATCACGACCGGCGCGGCGAAGCGCTGGGTCTCACAAATCCCGGCGGCCTTGGCGAACGAGACGCAGAAGCTGGCCCGGGACCTCGGCGTGACGTTGTTCAGCGCGCTGCTCGGCGCATTCCGGATCGCGTTCTGCGAATGGAACGGGCGCGAGGATCTCGTGGTTGGTACGCCGGTCGCGAATCGCACCCGGCAGGGCGCGCGCGAGACGATGGGATATTTTTCCAACATCGTGCCGTTGCGCAGCCAGCTCGATCGCGCGCAAACCGCGGCCGAACATCTGCGAGCTCATCACGAGGTGACGATCGATTCGTTTGCCCACGCCATCCCATTCGCCGAGCTCGTGCCCGCGCTGGGCGCACACACGGCCGCGGGCCAGAACCCGCTCTTCGAAGTGCGCTTCGCCTTGCAGAATCATCCCATCCCCGAGATCGCGCTCCCGAACATTTCCGCGCGCCTGACCATGCGCTCGACCGGGACGGCGCGTTTCCGGCTCGGGTGCGAGATTACGGAGGATCGCGACGGCCCGGAAGTGGCCTGGCTTTTTCGGCCAAATTTGTTTTCGCAAGGTGACATCGAAAGGCTCGATGGCATATTTCAACGCGTCCTGGCCGGAGTCTGCCGAGCCCCGGACGCCCTTATTTCCGAACTTCTGAACTGACGATGAACGCCATAGCTACTACCGAAGAATTCCGCGAGCTGCACGAGCCGCATTGGGTCGTGCGGGGCGCGTTTCAGATGCTCGTCTTCGGGCTGGTTTTCGCGGAGGCATTGCTCGCTTACACGGTTTATCGCGGCTGGATCTGGGCGGCGGTGCTGCTCGTCCTGGTCGTGAGCCATCTAATGCACGGCACGCTCATCGGATTGCACGAGGCGGCCCACGGTTTGTTGCGGAGAAGTCGCCGCTTCAACGATTTCGACGGGATCGTGATCGGCACACTTAGCCTGATGAGTTTCAGCCTTTACCGCGTCGTCCACCAGACGCATCACGCTTACCTGACGACGGAGCGCGATTTCGAATTCTGGCCGCTTTCGCAGCCGGCCACGC
>JBBSLW010000022.1:0-21812 GCA_038233495.1 Chthoniobacterales bacterium
CGCCTGCACCCGGCCCGGTCGCTGCATCAGCATGCTGAGAAGTTTGAACTCGACCGCGGTGAGGGTGATCGGTTTGCCCGCGACCAAAACCCGGTGGCGTGCCGGGTCGATCGTGATCGCGCCCCGGGTCATGCTTTCCTCCGCGCCGTCGCTCTGCCCGCGGCGCAGGATGGCCCGGATGCGGAGCAGCATCTCGCGCGGACTGAACGGCTTCGTCACGTAGTCATCGGCGCCAAACTCGAGCCCGACGATCCGGTCCACTTCCTCGGCCTTGGCGGTCAGCATCACGATCGGGATGTGACTGGTGGAAGTATCGGTCTTGAGAATTTTGCAAACCTCCAGTCCGGACATGCGCGGCAACATCAGGTCTAGCACGATCAGGGCAGGGGTTTCGCTCCGCGCTTTCTTCAGCCCTTCAGCGCCATCCTCCGCTGTGATGATGGTGAAACCGCCGGCTTTGCGGAGCTGCATCATGAGGAGATCGACCACATCGGGTTCGTCTTCCACGATCAGGATCTTTTTGTTAGGCGAGGTGCTCATCAGTTGGACTGGGAACCGCACTATGGCGGAAGGCTTCGGACCTGACAATTTGCGAATCGCGCCTGGAAATATCGGGCGGCTAATCGCGGGCCAGCCTCACGTTGCTGTAGCGACCGGCCCCGGTTACTTCCTCACCGAGCCAGGCCGGCGGGCGAAACGCATGATAGCTTTTCAGATCCGGGAATTCCACTTCCGCGACTTTCAGGCCGTCGTTCGAGCCCGCGTAGACATCGATCTCGATCGTCAGCTTTTTCCAAGGCACCCGGTAACGCGTTTTCGTCAGGCGCGCACCCGCAGTGGCCGGCCAGAGGACGGAAAATTGCGCGGCGCTCAGGCGAATCTCGCGTTCTTCGCGACGATGAGCCGGGCCGCGCTTGAAGGTCAGCGTAAAGACGCGGCCTTCCCGGCGCAGGCGCACGTGCGCCTTGCGATCGACGGCGAGATAACCCTGCGCGATCTCCTGATGCGGAAAGCGCTGAAGCGCGCGCGGGAGACGACGGAGGAGGAATTTTCGTTCGATTTCGAGATGAGGATCTTTCATGGCGCGCGGGGTACCAGGGAGGGGACTTGAACCCCTACGGATTGCTCCACCAGATCCTAAGTCTGGCGCGTCTGCCAATTTCGCCACCCTGGCCGGTGGGGTGGACAGCACTTTAGCACAATCCCGGGATCGACAAGCGGCACCCTCGAGCGCGTTACTAGAAAATCATCGCCACGACCCAGCCGACCACGAAGAAGAAGGCGAAAAGCGAAAGGGCGAGCGCCGTCGACACGTCGCGCCAGAGATAGGTGGTCGGTATGATGCTGAAGGTGCCCAGGGTCATGGTGAGCATCATGACGTAGCCTCCGCTGACGCCCTGATGCAGAAGCTGGGCCGGGAACATGACGTCGAGCGCGATCGGCACTGGCATGAAGACCGAGACCAGGCTGATGAAGGCGGCCTTGAGCGGAGTGACTTCGGTGAGGAGAAAATCCCACGGGGATGAGGACGATGAGGGCCGCCGCCACGACGCTGGCCAGGAGCATGAGGGTAAGAGTGGGCTTGAGCAGCATCCAGATGTTGCGGCCCAGGTCCCGGGCGAGCTCGGCGAAGACGGTCGTGAATCTCTCCTCGCAGTTTTCGGGCGGCGGCAACTGAATGGCGCAGCTTGCGCTGTCATCGCCGACCCTGAAAACGGGCAGCGGCTTGTCGCGTTCCAGCCACTGGATCAAAGAGGCAACGACAAAGAGAATGACCGCGAAACGAGTGCGTATTTGGTGATACTCATCGCAAGAGGGAGCGCGGTGAAGGTCATCATCACCACCACGGGGTTGAAGGTGGGAGAACTGAATAAAAAGCCGAGCGCGACTTCGACGCGCCCGTTCCCGCGAGTCACCCCGCAGGCGGTGGGGACCTGGGAAATGATTCGGTTTCCCCTGAAGCATGTTGTGAACCATCGCTGGCTCCGCAGACAATCATACCAGAGCGAGCGCCCGGGCCGTGCACTCCTCTGGTCTCCGGCGATACTGCAAAATCGGCCCGGAGTTGTAAAGGGATATCCTCCCCGACGCTCGCGGGATGGTGCGCGATACAGGGTTCGAACCTGTGACCCCTACCGTGTCAAGGTAGTGCTCTACCACTGAGCTAACCGCGCGGGAAAAGAGCGAAGGACAAGAGACTAATCGCGCGCCCGGAGTCAAGCGCGAAGAGCGATCCGAGGCGCGATCGTGCGCCTGCTGAAACGAAAAGACCGGTGCTGCGAATCAGGCGGCCAGCTTGGTCGCCTCTTTGTGGCCTAGAATGCGAACCACCTGTTTGATCTGATCCGGCTTGAGCGGTTTCTTCAAAACCGTGACCGGCCCTTTGGCCAGAATCCGGTTGAGCATTTCGCTGTCCGGATAGCCGGTGATGACCACGATCGGCAGATTCGGATCGATCTCTTTGGCCGCGTCATAGACGTCGTCGGCCGGGCCGTCCGGCAATTTCAGATCGAGAAAGAGCAGGTCGAACCGCTGCTTTTCGAGCGCGGTGATCGCTTCCCGCACCGTTCCGACCACCACCCGGCTGAACCCGATCTTCTTCAGGAAAACCTTGAAGAGATTTTGCAGGCTGACATCGTCATCCACCACCAGCACGGTTGGCTGGCCGGAGCGATCTTCCTTCAGCACATCCTTGTCGAGCGCATCCTTCTTGATCCGCCAACGGCCGCCGATCTGGATGGCCGGCAGTTGTCCCCGCTGGACCAGGTAATAGACGGTAGGAAGCGGGATCCGGAGATACTTCGCAGTCTCCTTTACCGTCAATAAATTATGCATAGAGGGAGGTCATCAATTTTTAGCGCGAGTGGCAACACTTATCGCCAATCCCGAAGATTATAAATTTAATAATAGGTGTCAATCATATAATTTCACCCGCATTTGCGAGGTCAACGGTAATTTTCCACGATGGCCGCTCGCAATTAAAATCGCCCCAAGGCATCTGGCCGCTCGGGAAAAGACGAATCGGAAGGCCCCGGCCCGAACACCCCCCGCGAGATCGTCGCTGGACAAGAGGGGACCCGGGGTTCACTATTCGCAACTTTATGAGCGCATTGTTTTTCAAACGGTTTTTGCAAAACCCGTTTCGAATCGCCTCGATCATTCCCAGCTCCAAGGCGCTCGTGGATCGGGTCGCGACCAAAATGGATTTTAGTCAGCCCCGCACGATCGCCGAGTACGGCCCCGGCGAAGGTGTGCATTCCCGCGAGCTCGCGGCGCGGATGAGCGCGGATTCGCAGCTCTTTCTCTTTGAGCTCGATCCCGCTTTCTCGCGCGATCTCGAGCGGCAATTCGCCGGCGATCCGCGGGTTCACGTGATCAACCGGGACGCCGCCAGTCTCGCCGAGGAGCTCGCGAAACGCGGGATCGCGCAATGTGATTACATTCTTTCCGGAATCCCTTTCAGCATTCTCGAGATCAAGAAGAAACGCGCTCTCCTCCAGGACACCTACGACGCTCTCCGGCCCGGCGGCGCTTTCATCATCTATCAGGTCACGAACGAACTCCGGCAGCACGCCACTTTTTTCGACCGGGCGGAATCGGAGTATTGTCTGCAAAATATCCCGCCGATGTTCATCACGGTTTTCCAGAAAGCCGCGACCCGGAACGGGCACGCGCGCCCCGCCACTGCCAGAATCCCTGTCCAACGCACGGCATGAGCGCCTGCCAGACGCGGGTGGAAAAAGATTCCATGGGCGAGATGTCCGTCCCGGAATCCGCTCTCTACGGCGCCTCCACCCAGCGCGCCGTCCTGAATTTCCCAGTCAGTGGCTGGCGTTTTTCGCGCCCCTTCATCCGCGCGCTCGGTTTGTTGAAATGGGCGGCCGCTCAGGCCAATCACGATCTCGGCCTGCTCGACGCGGAACGCAGCGCGCTCATCGTGCAGGCGGCCGAGGAAGTTGCGGAAGGCAAGCTCGACGAGCATTTCCCGCTCGATATTTTCCAGACCGGCTCAGGCACGAGCACGAACACGAACGCGAACGAGGTCATCTCGAACCGTTGCTGCCAGCTCGCCGGCAAACCGATCGGCGCCCGCGAGCCGGTCCACCCTAACGACCACGTCAACATGGGGCAGTCGAGCAACGACGTTATACCCTCGGCGATTCACATCAGCGCGGCCGAGCAGCTCAAACAATGTCTCATTCCGTCGCTCGAGAAACTGGAGAGCGCGCTCGCCGCCAAGGCGACCGAGTTCCACGACGTGATCAAGATCGGCCGGACCCATCTGATGGACGCGACTCCGGTCCGGCTCGGCCAGGAATTTGGCGGCTACGCGCAGCAGATCCGCTTTGGGAAACGGCGCGCCGAACAATCGATCAGCGCGCTCCAGGAACTCGCGCTCGGCGGGACCGCGGTCGGGACCGGCCTGAATCGCCATCTGGATTTCCCGGCCAAAGTCATGCGCCACCTCGAGCAGCGGACCGGGATCGCTTTTCGCGAAGCGGAAGACCATTTCGAGGCGCAAGGCGGCAAGGACGCGGTCGTCGAAACCAGCGGCCAGCTCAAAACCATTGCGGTCAGCCTCTTCAAAATCGCTAACGACATTCGCTGGTTGAACAGCGGGCCGCGCTGCGGGATCGGCGAGATCCAGTTGCCCGCCACCCAGCCCGGGAGCTCGATCATGCCCGGCAAAGTCAACCCCGTGATCTGCGAATCCGTCATGATGGTCTGCACCCAGGTCATCGGCGCGGATACCACCATTACCTGGGCGGGCGCGAACGGGAATCTCGACCTCAACGTCATGATGCCGGTCATGGCGCACAATCTTTTGTGCAGCATCCGGCTCCTCGGCAACGTCGCGGAGATTTTCGCCGAGAAATGCGTCAGCGGGATCGAGGCTAACCGGGAGCGCTGCCAGGAATTGGTCGAGCTTTCGATGGCCATGGTGACGAGTCTGGCGCCCAGGATCGGCTACGATCGCGCCGCCGAGATCGCCAAGGAAAGCGCCCGGACCGGCAAGACGGTGCGTCAGATTTGTCTCGAGAAAAAAGTCCTGCCGGAAGCGGAACTGAACGCCGCGCTCGATCCGGTGGCCATGACCGAGCCGGGCGGCGAAGGATCCGGCGGCGGCTAAAAGGGCCGGATGCCTAACGACGGCATTCCACCGTAGATTTTTTCATGGTCGCCAACGTCAACAGCCCAAGTTTTTCGGGCGGCGCGAACATCGCGATCAAGTGCCCGTATCACACCTACGAGCAGACAATCGCCTTTTACCGCGACACCCTCGGGCTGCCCGTGATCGAGGAGGAAAAGGAAGGCTGCATCTTCCAGTTCGGGCCCGTCCGGCTCTGGATCGACCGGGTTCCAAACATTAGTCACCCCGACATCTGGCTCGAGCTGGAGACGAACGACACCGAAGCGGCCGCCGCCTACCTGAAAAATCACGGGGTCCCGCGCCGCGACGAAGTGGAACAGCTGCGCGAAGATTTTGACGGCTTCTGGATTTCGGACCCCGCCGGCACCATCCACCTCGTCGTCGGGGACGAAGATTAATCTTTAGGCAAGTCTCCGCTCGCGCCCTCTCTTCACCTATGCCGTGCCCGGCGCTTCTGCGATCGGCATCCCGAGCCGCCCTCTTCCTGTCATCCCGACCCGGCGCAGCGCGGGGAGGGATCTCACATTTGGAATCCGCGTTTTCTACTGAACGAAGTCTGGTCTTCGTAGGAGAGATCCCTCCGTCCTTAGGCGGTTCGGGATGACGAGACAAACGAGCGGCGCGGGATGTGGGCGTCTCCGGTGCGTTGCACCGCTCACCCGCGCCGCTTAACCAGCGAGCGAACCCGTTTCAAAAAACAAACTCTCGAAGGTCGGCTGGAACGCGCCTCCGCGAGTCGCGCCGATCGCGAAACACGGGCTGATCTTCATTTGTCCGGCGCAGAAAATCTCGAGATCGCGCCGTCCGCAATTCTCCACCGCCGCGCGCACCGTGCCAGCCGCCAGGTCGGGTGAATTGCAATCCCGGCTCAGATGCCCGAGCACGACCCGCGCGATCTCGCCCGGCAAAAGTTGCGTGATGACGGCGGCGGCGGCGGCGTTGGAAAGATGTCCGTGGCGCGATTGAATCCGCTGCTTCACCGGCCAGGGGCGGTGCGGATCGTCCTGCAGCAATTTCTCGTCGTGATTCGTCTCGATCACGAGCGTCTGGACCGCGCGCAGCCGCTCGATCGCGAGCCGGGTGGCGTGGCCGAGATCGGTGATATAACCGAGCGCGCTCCCATTTGCGTGAAAGCTGTAGCCGACCGGCTCGACCGCATCGTGGGGCACCGGGAAGGTCTCGACCGTGATGTCGCAGATCGAAAATGTCGCGCCGGTCCGAAAAATCCGCCAGTTGCGATGCGCGCCTAACGAACCGTAGCGAATCGCTTCCGCGGTCAGGGCATTGCAATAAATCGGGATCTGGAATTTGCGGCAGAGCACCTCCAGGCCGCAGACGTGATCACCGTGTTCGTGCGTGATCAGGACGCCGTCGAGTTCGTTAGGGGTGACGCCGCAGAGCGCGAGCCGGAGGACAAGCTGGCGCGCGCTCAGCCCGCCATCGATCAGGAGCCGGCAATGATCGGTCGCGACCAGCGCACTGTTCCCGGCGCTGCCGCTCCCGAGCATGGTCAGACTAAACATGTCCGATACTTAGCGAACCGCGGTCACGGACACAAACGGAAACCGCCCCGAAGCGCGGGTTCCGCGAACATTTTTCGACAGCGCGCGCGGGCGCGAATACGGTAACGGCAGGTGGACGCGATTGATCTGGCCGGGCTCCGGCGCGAATACGAAACCCACGGGTTGCACCGGGCCGAGATGCATCCGGACCCGATCGAGCAATTCGCCACCTGGTTTTCGACCGCGGTTAATTCCGCGCTTCCGGACGCCAACGCGATCAGTCTCGCCACCGCCACGCCGGACGGCCGGCCGTCGGCCCGGGTCGTTCTGCTCAAGGGATTCGACCAGCGCGGTTTCATTTTTTTCACCAACTACCAGAGCGATAAAGGCCGCGAGCTGGAGGCGAATCCGCAGGCCGCGTTTGTGATTTACTGGGTTCAACTGGAACGGCAGATCCGCGTCACCGGCCGGGTCGAAAAAACTTCCCGCGCAGAATCGAAAACTTATTTCGAAGGCCGCCCGCGCGGAAGCAAGCTGGGCGCCTGGGTCTCGCACCAGAGCGAAGTGATCAATGCCCGGCGGATCCTCGACGCGCGCCTCGCGGAAATGACCGAGCGCTTTGCCGGCGCGGAGGAGATCGAGCTGCCGCCGCACTGGGGCGGTTTTCGCATCGTTCCCGCCACGATCGAATTCTGGCAGGGGCGCGCCAACCGTCTGCACGACCGCTTTCGCTACACTCGCGGCCCGGAGGGCGGGTGGACGCTCGACCGGCTCGCGCCCTGAGCGGGCCCGGAATCGTCAGGGCGAATTTCCCTAACGATCCCGGCGGCGCTCCCGCGCAACCCGCGAGCCCGGGCGTTTTCTAGCCTAACGATTGCGGGTGGAAGCGGGCGCTTCCGCTTCGTTGCCTTCATCGCCTCCGCCGAAGACGTAGGAGAAAATGGCAAAGACCTGAACGCGCGGGGAATCTTCCGTCACCCCGAAAAGCGGGGTCAGATCGAGACGCATATGGGCCGCGGGCTTGAAGGAAAAGCTCGGGCCGATGTTGAACCGATGAATCGGCGACCCGCGCGTGTCTTTCACGGTGAAGTTCTGATATTGCATCTCGATCCCGGCCTTGAGCCGTTCGCGCGGGAGCAGGATCGGCGTCTGGATGCTCTGGGCGAATCCCCACTCGCGCCCGCGATCGCCCACGTTTTCCCGTTCGAAAAAGGCGTTGAACGCCCATTCAAATCGGCCCCCAAACTCTTCCGCAAGGAGGAGACGAAACTCGTAGGCGTCGGGCAGATTGGGCGCGCCTTCCGCTTCCGCGGCGGCGGCTTCTTCCGGTGGCGGCGGCGGGCCTTCCTCGTGCAGGATTTTGCCAGTACCAAATTTGTATTCAGCGAAGATGGTGGGGTTCAGCGGAATCTTGCCCCAATCAGCAAAAGCGTAGCGAACTTCGATGCTGAACGACGAATTCTCGGTCTCGCCATTGAAATGCTCGACCCGATTTTCCAGCGCCAGGCCGAATCGGTAGGGCAGACCGACCTCGATTTCCTGGGTGAAAAGGTGATCCGGTTTCCCTTCGCGGAAAGCGTCGCCCTGATAAATCAACGCGGCATAAACCGACCCGGGCGGGAGCACATAAGCGGTCGTGAGCGGCGAAAAACGGCTGCGCGAAAAGGCTCCCGGCGCGCCATACGCACCCGGCAATTCGTCGCCCGTGATCGTCAGCTCGCTGCTTCCGATCTCGCGAGTGGAAGTCGTCCGCTCGACCGACGCGACCGGTTGCGTCGGAGCGACCGCGCTGGCTCGCGTCGACGTGGTCGAGGTGACGGTGTCAGGAGTTTGAAGCGCCGAAGCCGCTACCTGGGCGAAGACGCTGGACCCGCAAAGAATTGCGGCGAGAAAAGTGACGACGCCGACGCCGACACGAGGTGTGACCGCACCGTGGCGCAGGGCGAAGCGGGCCGGAAATATTTGAAGCATTGGAGGCGTTTAGCGGAACGAAAAATCGGTGACAAGAATAAAATGATATATTGGTAAGGTTTGTCGCGGACGCCTTTTGACAGATGTGGGAGGCGGTTAAACGGCCGTTTCGGGCGGCCCCGGAAACTGGAGGGTTACGCGGGTTCCGCGCCCGACCTGGCTGGCGACGGCGACAGTTCCGCCATGCAAATCGGCGATCGATTTCACGAGAGCCAAACCGAGGCCGGTCCCCTCCGAGCTGCGCGAGGCGTCGACCCGGTAAAACCGATCGAACAAACGCGGGAGATGCTCTCCCGCGACGCCGCAGCCCGTATCTTCCACCGTGATCTCCGTTCCGCGGCAATTCGTCGTGAGCGAGACCAGAATTCGCCCGCCATCCGGGGTGAAACGCACCGCGTTATCCACCAGGTTGCTCACCGCCCGCCCGAACAGGATCGGGTCGGCATAGACCTTTCCCTGGCCGCTGCAGGTCACGGCCAGGCGTCGCTCTTCCGCGATCGATTCGTTGTAGGCCGCGATTTTCTCGAGCGCAGCGCGACCATCGAAGAGGGCCAGCTGCACCTTGCTCTCGGCCGCTTCGGCCCGGGCGAGGAAGAGAAGGTTATCAATAATCCCGGAGAGCCGCGCGCACTCGGCCACACTCGATTCGATCACGGTCTGATATTCGTCAGGCGAGCGCGGCCGGGTCAGGGCGACTTCCGCTTCGCCGCGGATGTTCGCCAGCGGGGTGCGCAGTTCGTGGGCGAGATCGGCCGAGAATTGCGAGAGCCGGGTGAAAGAATCTTCCAGGCGATCGAGCATGTCGTCGAAGGCGACTGCGACCGGCTGGAGCTCGCGCGGCCAATCGACTGGGGGCACTCTTTCGTGAAGACGATTCGGGCCCATCCGCTGGAGCGACCGGGTCAGCGTAGCGAGCGGCTGGAGACCGCGTTTTGCCACCGTGATCGCGATGATGACGGAGGCCAGGATGCCGGCCGCGAGCACGCCCACGACCAGGAAACCGAACTCGAGCATGAAGCCTTCATCTTCCGAGCGATCCTGCGCCACCTGGATTTCGTAGCGCACCCCGCCCACTTCCTCGGTCGCCGTGACTAACGAAAACAAGCGCCGGTTGGTCCGGTAATCGACCGGTTCCGGCTCCGCGTTCTCGGCTCCCGCGCGCCGGGCAAAAAGTTCCGGCGGTAGCCAGCGCGACATCCCCGGCGTCTCCGCCACCGTCCGCCCGGCAGGATCGAGCACCCGCACCCAGTAGGCCGCGCGCTCGCCGCCATGCAGAGTCTTGAGTTCTTCGTTCAGGACCTGGGGGCCGCCGCCGCTGCGCAGATCGGCCCGGACCGCGAAGACCTTGTCATCGAGTACGACCCGGTCTTCCTCGAAAGCGTGCCGAACGACGATCCAATACAGGATCCCGAGCCCACAGCAGAGGAGGAGCGCGGCTGCCGGCGTGAAAAGGAGGACCAGCTGGGACGCGATCGAGCGCGGTTCAGCCGGCTTTGAGGACATAACCGCTGCCGCGCACCGTGTGGATCAGCTTTTTTGGATAAGGATCATCCACTTTGGCGCGCAGCCGCCGCACCATCACGTCGAGCACGTTGGTCCCGGTTTGAAAATCAATCCCCCAGACGTGGCCCTCGATCTCCTTGCGCGAGACGACCTGGCCGGCGCAACGGACGAGGTGAGCGAGAAGAAGAAATTCCTTGGCCGTGAGATGGAGCGGTTCGCCCGCCCGGACCGCGCGATGGCGGTGCGTGTCGAGTTCCAGGTCCTCGACCCGGAGCTGTTCGTCCTGTTTCGATTCACTTCGCCGCATGAGCGAACGCACCCGCGCGACCAGCTCGGAAAAGGCGAAGGGCTTGACCAAATAATCGTCCCCTCCGAGCTCGAGCCCCTTGACCCGGTCGGGCACGCTGTCGCGCGCGGTCAGGAAAAGAATCGGCGTATGCACCCCCTGTCCGCGCAATTCCTCGACTACTGTCCAGCCATCTTTTTTCGGCAGCATCACATCGACCAGAAGGAGATCAAAGCGACTCGTTAGGGCGATCTCCAGGCCGGCGCCACCGTCGCTCGCCGCTTCCACCGCGTAACCTTCTTCTTCGAGGCCTTTGGCGATGAAGGCCGCCGTCTTTTTCTCGTCCTCGATGAGCAAAATCCGCATCCCGGAAGGTATAAAGGTTGAAGGCGGGACCATCAAGCCCGGCGCCAGGCCGCATTACTCGAAGAATTTCTCGGCGTGCGGCCGAAGATCGAGCTCCAGCGTCCAGGCGCCCCGGTCCTGCCGCGCCAGCTGCCAATAGGCTTCCGCCATCTGCTCCGGATCGAGCTGCGGCTCTTCCGGCCTAACGAGTGCGCCGGCGGGCCCGATGATCCCGTCCACGACCACGTGCGCGACATGCACGCCCTGCGGCCAGAGCTCGCGCGCGAGCGATTGCACGAGGCCGCGGAGGGCAAATTTCGCGCTGCTGAAGGCGAGCCAGCCGCCCCCGCGCACACTCGAGGTCGCGCCCGTAAAAATCATCGTGCCCGCCCCGGCCGCGATCATCGCCGGCGCGGTCGCGCGCGCGCAGACGAATCCGCCTAACGACGCGATCCGCCACGAGCTTTCGAATTCCTCCGCGGTCGTCCCGAGCAGGCCGTCGCCCGAGGAGGAACTCGCGTTGTGCAGGAGGACGCTGATTTCTCCCAGTTCCGCGCGCGCCTCTGCGACCGCGGCTGCCACTTCTTCCGGTCGGCCGACGTCGGCCACGATCCCGATCGCTTTCTCGCCCGCGGCGGAAAGTTCGCCCGCCAGTTCCGCGATGAAATCCGAATGCCGCGCGAGCAGGGCCACGCGAAATCCTTCGCGGGCAAAACGCCGCGCGAGAGCCGCCCCGAGGCCGGGGCCGACTCCGGTGACGAGAGCGACTCGCGGCGTGCTCACGGTTTCCCCCCGAAAGTGACGAGATCATCGAGATCGATCAGGTCCATCCATGTCCGGATGTCCTCACGCGTTTTTGTAAACGAGCCGACCCGCCGGAAGAAAAACATCAGCGTTTCCTCATCGCTATCCGGAGTGCGGCGGAGCATGTATTCGCTCCATTGCTCGATTTCCCAGGGCGTGTGCTGATGCCGAGCGCCCGCGCTCAGCCAGGCGAGAATTTCGCCGTCGCCTTTTCCCGCCGCGAGCTGCTCGAGCAGGGCGGCCGGCTCGAAGCCGAGGAAGTTGATCACGTGCTGGTCGAAGGGCGCGTCGTAATTAAACTCGCCGTTTTGCCCGGCGATGGTGGCGCGCCCTTTGTCGAGCATGCGCGGCAGGATGACGTAACCTCCAAGCCGGCAGCGCGGACTGCGCGGTGGACCTTGCCTGAGATCGGGTGCGGAGATGGTTTCCATGAGGGGGACGATGACAGCTGGAGCAGTCGCCAGCAAACACCGGGTCGCGTACCGGGGAATTTCGAGCTAAAACATACAATGTCGATTTTTGTCCGATTGCCTAACGTTCTCGTCACCGTTCTCTCGTTCGCTTTGTTCGCGACACCGCTCCTGGCTCAGGAACAGGAGATGGCTCCAATCGTTTCGCCGCCGCCCGCGCTCGCCACTCCTTCGGCGGCGCCTGCCGCCTCCGTCGCCGCGACGCCCGCACTTTCTTCATCGCCCGCCGCGCCGGCCCAGCCGGGACAGCTCTCCGATGTTCTCTTCAAAGGAGTCAAAGCTCGCGCCATCGGGCCGGCCGTGATGGGCGGCCGAATTTCCGACATCGCGATCGATCCGCGCAATCCGGCGGTCTTCTACGTCGGCCTCGGGACCGGTGGTTTGTTCAAAACCGGGAACAACGGCGTGACCTTCGATCCGATTTTCGACAAGCAATCCGTGCTCTCGATCGGTGCGGTCGCGATCGCGCCTTCCGATTCGGAGGTCGTCTGGGTCGGAAGCGGCGAAGCGAACGATCGCAATTCCTCGGAATGGGGCGACGGCGTTTATCGCTCGACCGACGGCGGCGGGACGTGGACAAACGTCGGCTTGAAAGAGAGCCGCGCGATCGCGCGCCTCGTGGTCCACCCGACCAAACCGGAAGTGGCCTATGTCGCGGCGATGGGAAATCTCTGGAAAGACGGCGGCGAACGCGGCCTCTACAAAACGATCGACGCCGGTAAAACCTGGAAGCTCGTCCTGAAAGCGCCCGCGCCTAACGACGTCCGGACCGGTGCAGGCGACGTCGTGCTCGATCCTTCGAATCCCGAGATCGTTTACGCCGCGCTCTACGCCCGGCAACGCACCGCGTGGTCGTTTGCCTACGGCGTGACCGCGACCAACGGCCAGGACGTGGGCGGCATTTTTAAGAGCAACGACGGCGGCGCGACCTGGAAAAAATCCGCAGGCGGTCTCCCCGGCCAGACGGGTCGGATCGGGCTCGCTATCTCCGCGAGCAATCCGAAAGTGGTGATGGCGATCGTGCAGAGCGACGAGGGCGGCGCGAGCGATATCCGCGACATTCACAGCCGGCGCGGCGGCGTCTTCCGCTCCGAGGATGGCGGCGAGAAATGGACCCGGATGAGCGACATCAATCCGCGCTCCTTTTATTTCAGCCAGATCCGAATCGATCCGGCGAACGACCAGCGCGTCTATTTGCTCGGGATGGCGTTGCTCGTTTCCGACGAGGGCGGGAAGAATTTCCGGGAAGATCTCTCCGACAAGGTGCATCCCGATTGCCACGCGCTGGCCATTCAAGCGGGTAGCACGCCCGCGCCAAAACCGGCCAAACCGGAAGACAAAAACAAGCCGCCGAAACCGCCGGTCAACCAACGCCTGCTCCTCGGCACCGACGGCGGTCTCTACCAGAGCTACTCGGCGGGCAAGGCCTGGGAACATCTCAACCGGTTCCCGGGCGGCCAATTTTACCGAATCTCGCTCGACGATCTGCAGCCGTTCTACCGCGTCGCGGGCGGGTTGCAGGACAACCTGAGCTTTGTCGGGCCGAGCCAAGTCGCGAGCAAGGAAGGCATCCGCAATTCCGATTGGACTTCGCTCGAGGGCGGCGACGGTTTTTATGTCGTGTTCGATCCATCGGACAAGGATGTTTTTTACGCCGAGAGCCAGGAAGGTTTTATCCATCGGATCAATCTCCGGACCGGCCAGAAACGCGACCTGCGCCCGGAAGCAGCCGAAGGCCAGGAACGTTACCGCTTTCACTGGAATGCACCGCTCATCGGTAGCCGGCATAACCCCGGCGTGCTCTACCTCGCCGGGAACCGCATTTTTCGGCTAACCGACAAGGCGGAACATTTCTCGGTCATCAGCCCCGACCTCACGCAGAACGACCCGGCCCGGATCAACACCACCGGGAGTGGCGCGGAAAACTACGGCGTCGTCTATTCGTTAGCCGAGTCGCCGGTCAAAGCCGGGATGCTCTGGGCCGGGACGGATGATGGCCGGCTTTGGCTGACGGAAAATGATGGCGGAAACTGGACCGAGCTGACCGCGAACCTGCCGGAACCAGCGCGCGGACAATGGATCGTGCGAATCGAGCCGGGCGCGAAAGACGCAAAGGTCGCCTATGTGGTCACGAACGCCTACCGGAGCGGCGATGATCGTCCTTCCATCCTGCGCACGGCCGATCTCGGCCAGACCTGGCAGAGCGTGGTCGGCCAGGGCCTCCCGCCTAACGATCCGGTGGAAGTGGTGCGCGAGGATCCGGTCAACTCCAACCTCCTCTATGCCGGGACGCATTTTGGATTGTTTGCTTCCTTCGACCAAGGCGCGCACTGGGTCCGGATCGGTGATCTGCCTAACGTCCGGGTGGACGACCTCCAGATTCATCCGCGCACGGCCGATCTCGTGATCGCGACCCACGGCCGGAGCATCGCGATCCTCGACGATACCCGCGCTTTCCGCGAGCTGACCCCGGAGATCGCGGCGAAACCGGTCCACCTCTTCACCGTGGCGCCGGCCCGGGGATTTTACCGGATCGAGGGCTTCGCCGATTGGAACGGGAAAGGCGTTTACCGCGGGGAGAATCCGCCGGAAGGCGCGCTCTTCACTTTTTGGGTGAAAGAATTCACCGGCGACGAGGTTAAGATCGCGATCACCAACGCCGCCGGCCAGCCGGTAGCGAACCTGAAAGCGGCGGGCACCCCGGGCTTGAACCGGGTGAACTGGGACCTGCGCCCGACCGAGGATGTGCGGATCAAGTACGGCGGCGACGACCCGAAGAAATTCGTTCCGAGTGGCGAATACACCGCGGAGCTGAGCTACGGGAAGGAAAAGGTCAAGCAAACCTTCCAGGTCGAAATCGCCCCCGGAATCACGACTCGTTAGGCGATTGGCGAGCCCTCCGCGCGGGCCTGCCGCGCAGAGCCGAACTAAGGATTTTTCCTAGGAAAAGACGCACTCTCGCTCCCATTGTCGGGCTGCGGCTCGCCGCGAAGTTGATCTCTCGCTGCGATGGTCGCGGCGCAGCCATAACCCAATCTCTCACCTATGATTCAACCCGTGATCGACACCGCCGGGATGGCCGAAGCTTCCGATGAGACCATCATGCAGGCGATCACCGACCGGCATCAAACCGCCTTGCGCGAGCTTTATAAGCGCTATGGCAAGACCCTGAAGGCGGTCGTGACCCGCGTCGTGCACGAGGAGACGGAAGCGGACGACGTGCTCCAGGAAATTTTCCTTCAAGTCTGGAAAGAGGCGGCCAATTACTCGCCGAAAGCCGGTCGACCACTTGGCTGGGTAGTAACCCTGGCGCGACGCCGGGCGATTGATCGCCTGCGTCGTCGCCAGGCATACTGCCGGGCCAAGGATCGCTTCGAGACGCAGGTCGAGCAGCAGCCCGATGCCTGGATCAATAACCGAATCGATGATGACCTCGTTCGCTCCGATCTGCGCCGCTTTCTGCACCGGCACATGAACGCGCTCCCCGCTCATCAACGCGAAGTGATCGAGCTCTCGTTTTTTGAAGGGCGCAGCCATCGCGAGATTGCGGCGTTCACCGGGACGCCGTTAGGCACGGTCAAGACTCGACTCGAGCTCGGGCTGCGCAAGCTGGTCAGCTGCATCCGCCCCTTGCGGCGGAAGATTTAGCTCAATCCTCGGACTCGCCTTCGCCGGCGTCCTTGTCTTCCTCGATTTCCTCGCCTTCGGTTGAGAAACGGCGCTTTCGTTTCCCGGCGGGCAAGGGCGAGAGTGTCATCGTGATGTTGCGCCCGGCCGCCTTCGGTTCCATCTCCACCTGCGCCATCGTCGCGAGGTCATCGCGCACCTTGTACATCAACTTCATGCCGAATTCCTGGTGCGCCATTTCCCGCCCGCGGAACTGCAGCTGCACCCGCACCTTGTTGCCCTTATCGAGGAACTGTTCGCCGTGGCGAAGCTTGGTCAGGTAATCGTGGTCGTCGATGTTGACCCGGAATTTAATTTCCTTCAGCTTCGTGCCGGAAGCTTTTTTTTCCTTTTCCTGCTTCGAAATGTCGTAACGGAATTTTCCGAAATCGACAATTTTGCAGACCGGCGGGTTGGCGGTCGGGGCCACTTCGACGAGGTCGAGGCCCATGCCTTGAGCGCGTTTGATCGCCTCGGAGAGTTTCATCACGCCGAGCTGCTCGCTGGTCGAGCCAAGGATGACGCGGACCTCGCGAGCGCGAATCCGGCCGTTTACACGAATTTGTTGTTGCAGAAGTAAAGGTCTCCGGGCCGGCGACGAGGGAGTGAGACTGACGCCGTCATTCTTATTATCGCAAACCTCCCACGCGTCCTTTGCGGGGGCGCGCCGCACTCACAATTCGATGCGCCTGCGAGAAGCGCGCCGACCGGTCCGCGGCATGGCCCGAACCGAGGGGAAGTTGTATCCGACATCAGGAAACTCGCAAGGTGTTTCTGTCGAGAACGCAAAGGGGGGAACAGCCGCGGTTTCGCGGCCTCGTGGAGGGACGGGCGCCGTCCCGTCCGAGTCTCCGGAAAGACGAAGGACCAGCGAGGGAGGAAGCTTCGGCTTGCAGTGCCGGAACCAGCGCGAAACTTGCCCTGCAATGGAAGAGGAGATCGAGGCCTTTATCCGTTTTCTCGCGGTGGAGCGCGGCCTTTCCGAGAACTATCAGCTCTCGACTCAGCGGTCGTTAGGCGAGTTCGCCGCCTGGTGCTCCGCGCGCAAGCAGATCGGGCATGCGCGCGAGGTCGGGTTGCCGCTGATCAGTGAGTATCTCGCGGAAAGAAAACGAGGCGGGCTGGCCGCGTCCTCGATCAAGCTGATCGTGGTCGCGCTCAAGATTTTCTTTCGTTACGCCACCGCCCAGGGCCTGGTCCCGCGCGACCCGACCGATTCCTTAAGCCTGCCGCGGATCGAGCGTTACCTGCCGGAGACGCTGAACGAGCTTCAAGTCGAGCAGTTACTCGAGAGCGTGGATTGCAGGGTGCCGCTCGGGCTGCGCGACCGCGCCATGCTCGAGCTGCTTTACGCGAGCGGGCTGCGCATTTCCGAACTGGCCGGGACGCGCCTGGAAAATCTCAACCTCGATGAAGGAATGGTGCGGGTGACCGGGAAGGGAAACAAGACACGGATCGTGCCGGTCGGGGGCAAAGCCTGCGCGGCGATCGCGCGCTATCTCGCGGAGGAACGTCCGCGTCTGGTTAAGCGACGGAGCGGAAGCGAGGTTTTCCTCTCCGTGCGCGGCGGTCGCCTGACGACGGTGCGGATCTGGCAGATCGTGAAAGCGGTGGCGCGGCGTTCCGGGCTGGAAGCGAACATTTATCCACACCTCCTCCGGCACAGTTTCGCCACCCACTTGTTAGGCAACGGGGCCGATCTCCGCATCATCCAGGAGATGCTTGGGCATGCCGACATCTCGACGACCCAGGTTTACACCCATGTCGACCAGCAGCGCCTGAAGGCGGTCCATCACAAGTTCCACCCGCGCGCCTAACGACGCGCTATTTGCAGAAAAGCGCGACCGAGGCGGTGTAGCCGTGCAGGTAACTGGCGTTCCCGATCGGGCCGATCTCGCCGTTGCAGAAAAACCCTGCGCTCGGCACCGGCCCGAGGATTTCCGCGAGCGTCGCGGCGTCGTGATCGGGCACGCCGAAAAAACGCTGGCCGCGCCCGTTGCAGGAAAAGACGAGGGAAGCAAAGGGCTGGCAGCCTTGTAATCCATTCAACTTCGCCAGCTCGACGAGGTCGGCGTGCGCGGTGATTTTGTCCCGCAATTGGTATTGCAGAGTCTGCCCGGTCCGGGCCCGCGCGCCGATCGCGACCGCGCCGGTCTGCGGATCCGCGCCTAACAAGTTGCGAACCAAAAAATCGCCTCGCTTCAAATCCGCGACGTACTCGGAAGCGGCCAGGCCGGCGAAGAGATTGCCCCGGGCGCGCTCTTTCTCGTCGTCGGAAAGTTTGTTGAAAGTCTCGCTCAGCACCTGGTAGGCCGGGCGCGAGCCGAGGGCGTAAACGAGATTCTCCTCCGCCTGGGTGATGGTGAAAGGCTCGCCCACCGGCTTGCAACCCTGGCTTACGATCGTGCGCACTTTGCCGCCTTTGACGGCGAGAACGAGAACCGCGGCGTCGATCGCGGCGCCGTCGAGGAGCAGCGCGTTGTTGCTTCCTTCGGTCGTGCCGCTGGAGAGCCCGCCGATGCTCGGGACGCCGGGAAAAGCGGCGTTCCATTCCGCGAGCCAGCGTTCCAGATCGGGCGCAAACGGATTGGCCAGGACGATCCAGGAATCGACCTCCTCTGGGCTGATCCCGACCTGTCCCTGCCAGAAGGCGGGCCCGGTCGACTCTTCAATTTGCTGGCTGGAAATGAGGACCGGCGTCAGCCTGGTTTCCGGCAGACTAAGGAGAAGGAGCGACATCCCGGCGACTCCTTCCGCTTCCTGGCCGCGACCGATCAGGCCCGCGCCGACCGAACCGACGAGGAGCGGGATGCGCCCGTGCAGGCGGACGAGGTCGAGCACTTCATCGATGTGCGGGAGCCAGCTGGCGGAGAGAAAGAGAAAGCCGCAGGTCGGCTGGCCGCCGCACTCGGCGAGCGCTTCGGCGGCCGCCGTGATGACGGCGCTTTCCTCAAATTCGCCCAGAACGAGCCGGGACCCGGCGCACGTTTCCATGTAAGGGACTTCGTCGATGCGCGAGGAAATGTCGAGTGCGGCCGCTGGCTCGCGAGGCGGCGATTTGGTGCGAGACTGCGGCGATGAAGAAATTTCTCGCGGTGATCGTCATCGCGCTGGTGGTCGCCGCCACCGTTTGGGTGGTGGTGCGGGTGCAGCTGGCGAACCGCCTCGTGACCGTGCCGGAACTGTTGCCGGGAACCACCCTGCTTCTCCTGCAGGCGCCGGACCTGAAGCGGACCCGCGGGCGCTGGCGGGAGAGCGATCTTTACAAAATCTGGCGGGAACCGGCGGTCCAGGCGTGGTTGAAACGGGCGCTCGATCGTTTGCCGACTAACGGCAACCGCCGCCAGACCCTCAACCAGTTTCTTCAGCTCGGGCCGACCCACGCTTTCCTCGCTCTGACCTCGCTGGAGAGGAACGAGCCGAAGTTGATCGGCGGTTTTCGTTTCGACGGCGGACCCGACGCGGCACGGAAGTTTGCCGAGGAGCGCGAGGCGGAATGGCTGCCAAAAACGCCCGACACGAAACGCGAAAAGATCCTCCACGGCCAGCACACGATCGAGATCGTGACGGTCTCGCGCCTCGTCTTCGCGAGCGTTTACGATGATCACTGGTTCTTCGCCTCCAACGATGTCGCCACGCTCAAGGCTCTGCTCGACCGGGCCGATCGTCACCAGGAAAAAGCCGGGCCTTCGCTCCAGGAAAACGCCGCTTTCGCCGCCGCGACCAGACCTCTGCCGAATGAATATGGTGTCATGATCTTTCTCGATCCGCGGCCCTTTGTGGAAAAACTGCGCCCGCTTCTCGCGCTGACCGGCCAGGCGCTGCCGATGAACCAGCTCGAGGGGCTACGCAAAGTGGAGACCGTGGCGGCAGCCTTCGGGTTAGAGCACGGGAAAATGCGCGAGCGGGATTTCGTGGCCATGCCGCAGCTCGGAGCGGCTAAAAAGCTGACGCGCCCACTCCTCGCGGCCGCCGATGGGAATACGGTTTTTTATTCTGCATCGCAGGTGCATTGGTCCGACAACCTTCTCTCGCCGGCGGCGCCGGCCGCAGCCGGGCTGCCCGCGCTCCTGCAGCAATTTGCCGCGGCCTTGAACGGGCGCGGAATTTCGCCTGTGGATTTGCGGCAGGCGTTTGGTCCTGAGCTGGAGCTGGCGGGAAACTGGGCGGCCGAGGCGCATTGGCCGACGCTTCTCCTGACCCTGCCGGTGACCGACCCGGCTCGCGCGCGCAGGATCGCAGAGGCGCTGACCGCGGTCGAAATCGCCGAAGCCCCCTGGACGAAAACGGAACGCGACGGCGTCGTTTTTTACAACGCCCAACCTTTCGGCGGCTTTGTCCCGCTCAATCCGGCGCTCGCCGTTTCCGACAAGGTGATGGTGGCCGGTTCGGACTTGGCCGCGGTGGAAGCGGCGTTGACGCGATTGGCGGCACCGGGCGGCGAACTGCAGAAGAGCGTCGTTTTCCGCGACGCGGTGGCGCAGGTCCAGGAGCCGGGATCGGCCTTCAGCTACGTCGACACCAGATTGCTCTTCGAACGGGTGGACGCGGCGGCGCGACCGCTCCTTCTGATGGGCGCGACCTTCTATCCCGCCATGGCGAAGAACTTCGATCTGGCGAAACTCCCGCCGGCCGACACGATCGCGAAGCATCTTTCGCCGATCGTGATGTCCCAGCATTATGAGGTCGAAGGCTACGTAACCGACTCGATCGGGCCGGTCACCCTGCGGGAGGCCACGGTCGGGCTGGCGGCGGCGGCGGGCGGCCTGTTTATCTACCTCCAGGAAGGCCTCAAAGCGGGTCAGGGCTTCCTCCAGAACCTTCCGCCAAATCCCGTGATCACGCCGGCTCCGGTGCTGCCTTCGGCGAGCCCAACGCCGAGCCCTTTTTAGGTCCTTGCCGGTGGCCAGAATGGCGCGCTTTTCAAAGTTTGCGCAGCGCGACCAATTTTGCGCGCGGAAGAGAAATTTGCTGCGGTTTTCCCGTCATATGGTAATGTTGGCGCCCTATGGCCATTTTAAAAAAGAATGCTTTCTCACGCCGAGTTCCGGATCTCGTTACTGAAGAGTTAGTTGCGGTGCTTTCGCGTCGCACTTCGTTCGAGTTCAAACAACTCTTTGAGGTCCTGCATGAAAATCTGCGGGCTCGAAATGCGGCCAGCGGCGGTGAGGAAATGTTGCGTCTGCGCGCTTACGAAAAGCTGCAGAATCTGGTGGCTCGCGGGATGGTCAAAAAGACCGGCAAAAAGTATCGGGGATTGCCCTCCGCCCTGGCCAAGGCGCTCCTGCCGCCGAACGGCCACGCGCCGACGCCCGCAACCTCGCGCTAAACTCTTCCTCGCGCGACCAGATTGGTGCGCGATAGTCGCAGAATGATCCGCGAATACATCCCGGTCCTGCTCCAGGCGATGGTGGCGATCGGCTTTGCCGCCGGCGCCTTGATCGTGAGCGTGCTCCTCGGCAAATCCGGCGTGCGCACCCGAACGAAAGATTCTGCCTACGAGTGCGGGATGGTTGCGGAAGGCGAAGCGCAGCCGCGTTTCAGCGTGAAGTTCTATCTCGTCGCGATGCTCTTCATCCTCTTCGATCTGGAGATCGTCTTCATGTATCCATGGGCCGTGGTCTATCGTGAGGCGGTTGCGCACAGCCACGTCATTCTCTGGAGCATGTTGAGCTTCGTTTCCATCCTCATGGTGGGCTACGTCTACGCCTTGAAAAAGGGCGCGCTCGACTGGAAAAAATAGCCTCGCGCGAAAAGGTTGGCGCGATTCAGGGGCATGTTTGCGCCGGTTCAGGAGCGAGGTCGATTCTTCCTTGCGCCGCCCTTGGCCAGCGCCTAATAGCTATCCGCTCATGGTTCATCACATCGGACTCTACAAATTGAAACCGGGCGTGACCCCGGAGGAAACCGAGGAGATGATGATGCACGCCCGGATGCAGCTCCTGAAGATCGACGAAGTCCTGAGCATCAAGTGCGGGAAACGGCTCGATCCCGAAAACCCGTGGCCTTTTTTCATCGCGATCGATTTCGAGTCGATGGATAAACAGGCAATTTTTCGCGAGGACCCGATCTACATCAAGTTCGTCGAGGAAGTGATCAAGACGAAGACGAAC
>JBBSLW010000023.1:0-21694 GCA_038233495.1 Chthoniobacterales bacterium
ATTATGAAGGGATCGCCGCCGCCGCCCTCAAGCAGATCCGGCAATACGGCCGTGGGAGCATCGCGGTCGTGACCCGCATGCTCGATATGATCTCGCGCGTCGCGCTGGAATTAAACCGGCCCGAGGACCGCGCCGTGCTGCTCGATCACGCGCAAGCCATTCGTGACGACGGCCTGGCCGCGGCAAAAAACGAGGGCGACCAGCGCGATATCAAGGAAGTTTTTGAACGCGCCCGCCGCGCTCTGCAGAGCGGACCTCGCTAGGCGCGCAAGATCGGAGCCGCGCTCGTCCCGCCGCGCGCGGCCAGGTTGGCGATGACCGCGATCAGCTCGCTCGGCTCGACCGGTTTGGGCAAGTGCATCTGAAAACCGGCCCGCAGCGCCTGGGTCCGATCGGCCGCGCGCGCATAGGCCGTGAGGGCGGCGGCCGGCGTTTTCCCGCCTTCCTCCGCCGGCAGGGCGCGGACCTGGCGGATGAGGTCGTAACCGCTCTCGTTAGGCATCTCAATATCGCTCAGGAGAACATCCGGCCGGAGCTCGCGCACGGCGGCGAGCGCGTCGGCGGCGTTCGCAAAGACTGTGATTTCGGCCTGGCAGCGCGTCAGCACGGTATGGAGCAGTTTCCGCGCATCGGCGTCGTCATCCACGGCCACGATGCGGACCCCGGCCAGCTCCGCGCAAAGATCGATTTGATTATCAGAGGGCGCGCTGGGATCGACCACGTCCCGCTGTTTACCTCGCTCGTGCAGGATGAGGATCGGCAGGTGCACGGAAAAAGTCGCGCCCTTGCCGGGCCCGTCGCTGAAGGCGTAGATGGCGCCACCGTGCAGCTCGATCAGATGGCGCGTGATCCCGAGCCCGAGGCCGAGCCCGGTGTGCGAGCGCGTGCTCGACGTTTCCGCCTGGGTGAAACGCTCGAAAATGTGCGGCAGAAATTCCGCCGGGATACCCATCCCGTTGTCGCTCACCGTCAGCTCGACGTGGGAATTGGAACGCTTCAATCCGACCTGCACCGTGCCGCCCTTGGGTGTGAACTTGACCGCGTTGGAAACAAGATTCCAAATGATCTGCTGCAACCGCTCGGCGTCCCCCGAGATCGGGCCGGCCCGCGGATCGAGCACGCATTGCACCTTGATCGATTTCGCCGTCGCGGTCGGCTCAACGATCCTGACCGCTTCCCGCACCACCTCCGGCAAATCAATTGTGCGCAAGTCGAGCCGCAGCTTGCCCGAGACGATGCGGGAAACATCGAGCAGATCCTCGATCAACTGCGATTGGGCGCGCGCATTCCGCTCAATCACGTTCGCGGCCTCCGCGATTTCCTCCTTCGTCAGGTCGCCCGTCTCGAGGAGGCGAGCCCAGCCGAGGATTGCGTTCAAGGGGGTGCGCAACTCGTGCGAGACCGTGGCGATGAATTCATCCTTCGCCCGGTTCGCCATCTCCGCCGCCTCGCGCGCGCCCTGCGCTTCAACTAACAATCGCACGCGTTCCCCATCCGCCTGCTGCCTTTGCAGGCTGAGCGCGATGCCCTGCGAAACGAGGGCGAGCGCGCTCAGCGTGGCCTCGGAAAGTTTCTCACGCGCGAACATCGCCAGCACCCCGTAGAGCTGGTCGCCCACGAGGAGCGGATAACCGGCGAAAGCCACCATCTTTTCCTTTCGCGCCCACTCCTGGTTGTTGACCCGCGGATCGCCGATCACCTCGTTGGTCAGGTGCGGTTTTCGTTCCGACGCTATCAGCCCGATCTTGAACTGGCCTAACGGGACCCGGCCGTGCGGCCCATCGATATGGGTGTAAAGGCCGGCGCTGACCTGCAGCTCGAGCATCTGCTCGACTTCATTGAAGGTCCAGATGCGCGCAAAGGTCGCCCCGGCGTGCCGAACGAGCGCTGCCACGCAGCCTTGCAGGACCTGGCCGACGGATTTCGCTTCCAGCAACAAGAGCCCGATCTCGGCTTCGAGCCGGGTCAGGCGGACTCTTTCCGCGAGCGAAGTGGCGCTGCGCTCCTTATGCGAGAGGCTTTCACCGAGCTGTTCTTCGCGCTCGCGAATCCTCCCGCAAAGCAGGCTCACGACGAGTGCTTCGATTATGAAGATGGCGAGCCGCGCATAAAAAGAGGCTTCGGCCGGCAGCCCAGGCCGCGGAGTACGCGCGAAATACAGGGCGACCAGAGTGCAAAGAATGGTCGCGCCAAGGCCGGGGCCGAGACCGCCAAACCAGGCGCTGACGAGAACGGCGGCGAAAAGGAAAACGAAAGAATAGTTCGCGCCAATCAAGGAGCCGAGTGCGACCTTGAGCAGGACCGCGCCGAGGACGGCTCCAAATGCCACGGCATAGCCAAGACGGCGCGAAGAACGGACGGGTCGTGGCATTTTATCGGCGACAGGCTAGCACCAGCCCGCAGCGTCGCGAACACGACGAAGCGCCGGCCGAAAGGAGCCGTTTACATTTCCGTGACCTCTGGAGGGGGAAACCGCGGCTAGAACAAGCCGAGAAGTTTCAGCACGATGACGATGACGATGATGACTCCGATGATATAAAAGATGCTTCTGTTCATAATGAGTGGTGCAGCCATAGCACTGTTTCCTTTCCGCTGGCGAGGATTTTTGTGGTCCCGGGAAAAAAAGTTCGCCTAACGAGTCACGAGCGCGCGGTAGAGCCGCAACTCGGCCACCTCATATTTCCCGCCGAGCGCGTCGCGCAACCCGACCAGGTTTCGCTCCCCGGTGCCTTTGGCGACGGCCGCGATCTCATCCTGTTGCGGCCCGCTGAAGAACTGCTCCATCGTGAGGGGCGCTCCCGCCTCGACCGCGAGCTGGAGATGTCCGAGGATGGTGTTGCGCACAAAACCGCGGGCGCGCGAGATCTCCTCGATCGATTCGCCGGCTTGGAATCGGCGCAAGGTTTCGGACTCGCTGTCATTCAAACTTTGCCGGCGCGAAGCGCTCGGCGCGGCGGTGGCCGCTGCGAATTCCTGCCGCGGATGCTCGTTCAAATACTCGTTCAACGCGGCCAGGAAAGGGGTGGCGAAGTCTTTCAGCTTCTGCTCGCCCACTCCCGGGATGCGGCGGAATTCCGCGGGCGAAGTCGGATAGCTGCGCGCCATTTCGCGCAGGGCGACATCCGAAAAAATGACGTAGGCGGGAACGTTCCGTTCGTCCGCCAGCGTGCGCCGGACACTGCGCAGCTGATCGAAGAGCACTTCATCGCACTCGATTTCACCGGCTCGCTGTTTCGCTCGGGGAGCCGCCGCCTCCGGCTGTTTCGTGAGCGTGATCGACGTTCGCTCCCGGAGCGCGTCGCGGCCTTCCGCGGTCACTTGCAGGGTGGCAAATTTCCCCGGCGCCACTTCCACCAGGCCGAGCCGGAGGAGCTCGCGCCCCACCGCCTGCCAGGCGTCGCGCTTCAATTCCCGCCCAATCCCGTAGGTCGAGACTTCGTTATGCCCGCGTTGCCGGATCGCTTCCGTATCGGCTCCGGTCAGCACCTCGACGATGTGGTTGAGGCCAAAGGCGAAACCGCTTTTTTGCTGCACGCGCAGGACGCAGGAGAGGAATTTTTGGGCCGCGACCGTGCCATCGAAGGTCTCGCGCGGGTTGAGACAATTGTCGCAGCCGTTGCACGATTCGTTAGGGCGTTCTTCCCCGAAGTAGCGCAGGAGGGTGCTGCGGCGGCATTCGCGCGCCTCCGCGTAATGCACCATCTGGCGCAACTGGGCGCGCGCAATCTGCTGTTCCTGCTCGTTCTTTTCCTCGATGAAACGGGTCTGCTTGACCACGTCGGCCGCGCTGAACAGGAGCACGCATTCGCTCGGCAAACCGTCGCGCCCGGCGCGCCCGGTTTCCTGGTAGTAGCTCTCGATGTTCTTCGGCAGGTCGTAGTGCACGACGAAGCGGACGTTCGGTTTGTTGATCCCCATCCCGAAGGCGATCGTCGCGCTCACCACCCGCACGTCGTCGCGCAGGAACATTTCCTGGTTCTGCGCCCGCTCCTTCGCTTCCAGCCCGGCGTGATACGACTTCGCCGCGATCCCGTCGGCATTCAGCTTGGCCGCGACCGAGTCCGCCGTCTTGCGGCTCGCGCAATAAACGATCCCGCTGTCGTTAGGCCGGGTCCGCAGCAGCTCGAGCAGTTGCTCGTAGGGCGAGGCCTTGGGCAGGACTTTGTAAGTCAGGTTCGGCCGGTCGAAGCTGGCCACGTAGGTCTGCGCCTGGCGCAGCTTGAGCTGCTGCAAAATATCGCCGCGCACCCGCTCGGTCGCGGTCGCGGTCAGGGCCATGATCGGCACGCCCGGCAAAATCTCCCGCAGCCGGGCGAGTTCGCGATATTCGGGACGGAAATCGTGGCCCCATTCGCTGATGCAATGCGCCTCGTCGATCGCGATTTGGGAGACGTTCCACTCTTTCACCTTCTCCATGAAGGAAGCGAGCATGAGCCGTTCCGGCGCGACGTAGAGGAGCCGGAACTCGCCGTTGTAGAGACCGCGCAGACGCGCGCGCGATTCCGTCCCGTCGAGCGCGGAATTCAAAAAAGTCGCCGCCACCCCGCTCGTTTGCAAGGCGTCGACCTGGTCTTTCATCAGGGAGATGAGGGGCGAGATGACAATCGTGAGGCCGTCCCGCAGGAGCGCGGGCAATTGAAAACAAAGCGATTTGCCGCCCCCCGTCGGCATGAGGGCAAAGACATCGCGCCCGGCCAGTGCGTCGCGTACGATCTCCTCCTGCAAGGGACGGAACGCGTCGTAGCCGAAATGTTTTTTGAGGGCGGCGCTGTGATTCATCGGATGAAGGAAAACGGCGGGAGGCGATTTGCTCAGAGCCCACTTCGATAACGCGCTTCCTCCTTTCAGGCCAGCCTAAACCGCCTCGGCCCTGGCCAAGGATCGCCTTACCCTCATAATGCTTTCCCGGAGCCGCAACGTTGCGTAATTTGAACCTCTCCAAATGGCCTGGCGAATTGGTGAAAATGTCGTGCGCGGCGAAGTCGATAACCGCACCCGGGGTCGCGTCACCGGACGCGTCTGGATCGAAGGCGTCGCTGAACCGATCGTGCTCGATCTGGCGGGAGATTGTCACCCCGACCTCGCCGGCTGTTTGCTTCGGTTCGAAAATCCCGCGCCTGTTCCGCTGACCACGCCACCGCCGGCGCCGCGCCAGCGCGGGACCGCCGGCAAGATCACGGCCGCGCACAAGGTGCGGGTCTTGGATCTCCCGCTCGAGGAAGCGCTCGCCCTGCTGAAAAAGGGCGAGACGCCACCCGAGCATCTCGCTTCCGCTCTCTGCCTCGAATGGTTTTCCGCCTTGAGCGGTTGCATCGTGATCGAGAGCACAGAGTACCGGCTCGAAATTTCCGAGCCAGGCTGGTGCTTCAGTGCCGACGAACTACGCGAGCGCGAGCGCCTCGCCGCGGAAGCCCAAGCCGGCGACTTCGTGTTCGAGATGCAGGAGGACGGAGTGGAAGAGAAGTGGGACGAATTTCGCTGCGAACAGTTCTTGCGCGAGAGCGACGCGCGCACCGAGCGCTACGGTGCGCTCCTGGAAAAGTATGCTGATCATCCCGACTCGGAGCGCATCATCGCGCGTGAGATGGGCTGGGATTGGCTGGAGGAAGCGCTCGATGCCGAAGCCGCGGCCAAGGACGAAAACCCCGAGGCCGAAACAACGCCCGGATTTGAGGAGGAGGACGACCTGGAAGAGCCGCCGCCCGATCCGGCGCGTGAAGGCATCGATTGGGTGCGCGACAAACACGAGCGGATTGTCCACCCGCTCCAGGCGCAGGCCGCGGAGCTCCTCCATAGGCTGCTCGACGAGTTGAAAAATGCCGGACACTTCCCGGATTGCGACGACGCTGCCCTCGGCGATTTCGTCGGTCACTGCATGAATCTGACCGCGAAGCTTGCCGGTGCTCTGGGCAGCGTTGCCCGCGGCTGGGAACCTGACGCAGGGATGACGATCGCGCGACTGAAACGCATCCTGACGATTCTCAACGGGGCCTTGACTGCTTCCCATCGCGTGCCGGCGAAATATCTTTCTCCCGATCAGCTCCTGCATTTTCGGACCGGCCTGTTCGCGCTGCGCGAAGACATACTCGCGCTCATCGCTCGACTGCGCGGGGGCGATTGACCGCCACAAACTGTAGGCGAGCTGTCCTTGCCCCTACACTTGGGCGAAGCTGGTGTGCCGCACGTTAAAGTCCGCCGCCGTCGCCACCTCGGGATTGAGCCATTCGATCACCGCCGCGTAGCCCAGGCTCTCCGGATCGTGGTGGAGATAATCCGGCGCCACCGCCAGCGGAAAGAAACCTTGCTTGAGCTGAAACGTGAGGGTCGGATCGCTCAGGTCGCCCGCCATCACGCGCACCACGTATTGCTCAGCCGTCAGGCGATCGGCGTAGCGATGGTAACCGCAGAGACGCGCCCCGGCCCGGGTGCGGAGCAGACCGAGCCGACGTACCAGAGCGCGGCGCGCCTTGTAGAGTTTCTTCCCGGTGCCCCGACCTTGTTCGCTCGGCAGGACCATCACTTCCGCGCCGTAAAGGGTGCGGCCTTTGGGATCATGGTTGCGGAAGGTCCCGTAATCGGTGAAGTCGCGCCAACTGGCCGTCATGTCGTAATCGTCCCAGAGCACGATCAGGCTCGCCGCCATCCCGAGGACGCGGCCGGTTCCTTCTTCCACCGCGACCAATTGCCCCTCGGGAAAAACCTCCAGATGCGAAGCGAGTTGTTCCACCGTCCAGGAAGGACTGTCGCGATACACTTCCCGCGTCATTTTGATAATCTGCTCGAAATCCTCCGGCCGGGTATTGCGCACGACTACTTTGGGGCGAGTCGCGGCGGTTCTGCTCATAGTTTCACCAACTCAGTCTGCGCCAGCAGGTCCTGGGTGCGTTTGCTGTCGCGCAAGGGCAGGACGGTGCCCGATTCGCGCCCTTCCTGTATCGTCTTCAAGTTCAACTCGCCGATTACCATCATCTCCTGGTTGATCGTGCCCTCGGCCAGAATGCCGTCGCGCGAGAAAGAAAAATCGCTCGGAGTCAGAATCGAGGCCTGGCCGTAATTGAGCGAGACCGCCGGCACCATCGGGAGCGAACCAACCGTGCACGACTGGATGACGTAAATCTGGTTCTCGATTGCGCGGGCATGCGCGCAGTAGCGCACGCGCAGGAAACCCTGCCGATCGTCGGTGCAACTGGGCACGATGATGATATGCGCCCCCTCGTGAGCGGCCGCGCGCGAGATTTCGGGAAACTCGATGTCGTAGCAGATGGCGATCGCCACTTTGCCGAACTCGGTTTCAAAAACGCGCAACGTTTTGCGTGATTGCACGTCCCATTCCTCCGCCTCGAAGCGGGTCATGTGCATTTTCCCCTGCACGCTGTATTCGCCGGAAGGGCTGAAGAAATGCGACTCGTTATGCAGGGTGCCATGTTCTCCATCGAGGACCGGAATCGTCCCGGCCACGATGTAGATGCGTTGCTCTCGCGCGAGGTGGGTGAAGAGCTCGATATACCGCCCCTGGCATTGGGCGAGATCGAGAATCTGCTCGCGGATCGGCCGGCGCACATTACCCAGCGTGAGAAGCTGGACGGTGAAGTACTCCGGGAAAACGATCAGCTGACATTTGTAATCGACCGCCGTCTCGACCAGCGCGGTGACCTGGTCGCGAAACTGTTCAAAGGTCTGAACCGGCCGGATAAAATACTGCAGCGAAGCAACTCGAATACGTTCCATGTTCTTCCCTCGCTGATTATTGCGACGAGCGCGAACTTGGGAAGGAAAAAGCGCAATTCGTTAGGGAGGCGAGCGGAGGCATTTCCGGTTTGGCAAAAAGAGCGCGCCGGGCGATGAGGCTGGCAGAGCCCATGAAACTGCACACTTTCCTGCTCTCGATTTTCCTTCTCGCTCTCGTTTCCGCCCGCGCGGAAGCGGTGACACCGGCGGCTTCGCCCGCGCCGAAAACTCTGAGTTGGTCGGAGCTTTCGAAAATGCCGCTCCCGCCGCTGGGGAAACGAGTTGCTTACGGGAGCGGCCCGCAGCAATTCGGCGAGCTGCGTTTGCCCGAGGGGAAAGGGCCGTTTCCCGTCTTCGTGATCATTCACGGCGGCTGCTGGATGTCGGCTTTTGACTACGTCTACATGACGCGGCTCTCGGCCTGGCTGGCAGAGCGCGGTGTCGCGAGTTGGACGATCGAATATCGGCGAGTAGGCGACGAGGGGGGCGGCTGGCCCGGCACTTTCCTCGACGTGGCGACGGCGACCGATCATCTGCGCGCGCTTGCGCGCGACGCGCCGCTCGATCTCGACCGCGTGTTCGCGGCCGGACATTCCGCCGGCGGGCAGCTCGCCCTTTGGCTCGCGAGTCGCGGCCGGCTTGCGGAGAAGAGCGAACTGTATCGCGAAAACCCGTTGCCGATTCGCGGCGTGCTCGGGCTCGCCGCGATCACCGATCTTGCGCAATACCGGGTCGGGCCACCCGATAGCTGTCATTCTTCGGTCGAGCAACTGCTTGGCGGCGGGCCGGACAAGTTCCCGGTTCGTTATGCGGAAACTTCGCCGCAACAAAGATTGCCCCTCGGGGTGCCGCAGATTTTCATCCAGGGCGAAAACGACCCGATTGTCGATCCGGCCTCGGTCCGCGCCTACATCGCGGCGGCGAAGGCCGCGGGCGACACTGCCGTCGTTCTGCCACTGCCGGCGGCGGGACATTTCGAAGCCTCGGTCCCGCGTCCGGAGACCGCGGCGAAATTCGAGGAAGCGCTCCGCCTTTTGCTCGGCAAGAAAAGCGCGCCCGGCAGCGAAAAGCGGGCTCGTTAGGCGCGGCGCTCTTTGATCGCCTGCAGAAGATCCGCGATCACTTCCGCGCGCGGTTTGGCGCCGAGGTTGCCTTTGCCATGCACCCGCAGGCTGACCGCGCCCGCTTCCAGGTCGCGATTCCCGAGCACGAGCATGGTGTGCACTTTCCTCTGCTCGGCGCTGGCGATCTTCGCCTTGATGTGGTCGTTGCTCGCGTCGAGCTCGGCCCGTACTTCGTGGGCGCGGAGTTCCTGCTGAATCGAGCGCGCGTATTCCACCAGCGGCGCTTCGTCGCCGATCGGGAGGATGCGGACCTGTTCCGGCGCGAGCCAGAGCGGGAAATTGCCGGCGTAATGCTCGATCAGGAAACCGATGAAACGCTCGTGTGTGCCTAACGGCGCCCGATGAATGCAGAGCGGCGTGGCCTCGGTGTTCTCGCGCGTCTTATAGACGAGCCCGAAACGTTCCGGGACGGCGAAATCGACCTGGTTGGTCGCGATCGAGAATTCGCGGCCGATCGCGCTCCAGACCTGGACGTCGATCTTCGGGCCATAGAAGGCGGCTTCGTTAGGCACTTCGATGAAATTGATCCCGCTGCGCTGGAGAACGCCGCGGACCATGTCCTCGGTCTTGGCCCAGAGCGCGGGGTTATCGACGAATTTTTGGCCGAGCTTCGCGGGCTCGTGGGTCGAAAAGCGCATCACATATTTCTCGATCCCGAAGATCTTGAAATACTTCAGATACATTTCGTTTACGGCGCGGAACTCTTCTTCGAACTGCTCCTCGGTGCAGTAGATGTGGGCGTCGTTCATCTGGAGCGAGCGCACCCGCATGAGGCCGAAGAGTTCGCCCGATTGTTCGTAGCGATAGTTGGTCCCGTACTCCGCGAGGCGCAGCGGCAGGTCGCGATAACTCCGCGGCACCGCGCCGAAAAGCTTGTGGTGATGCGGGCAATTCATCGCCTTGAGGTAATACTTGTTTGATTGCGGTGGCAGCCACTTTGCATCTGGAACACCCGCGGAGGCGATGAGGGTATCACGCCTTTCGAGAGCGTCTTCCGCTAACTCCATCGGCGGGAACATGCTGTCGGCGTAGTAGGGGAGATGGCCGCTCGTTAGGTAAAGACTTTCGCGTGCGATGTGGGGCGTGCGGACGCGCTGGTAGCCGGCGGCGAACTCGGTTTCTTTCGCGAGCTTTTCCAGCTCTTCGATGATCGCGGCGCCGCGCGGGAGCCAGAGCGGGAGGCCCGGCCCGACGTCGTCGTCGAAGGTGAAAAGCTCGAGCTCTTTCCCGAGCTTGCGGTGGTCGCGCTTCTTCGCCTCTTCCAACATGGCGAAGTATTCGTCGAGCTGGGTCTTGTTCTTGAACGCGGTGCCGTAGATGCGCTGGAGCTGCGGGTTTTTCTCGTCGCCTTTGTAGTAGGCGCTGGCGACGTGAGTGAGTTTAAAAGCGCCGATGTTTCCCGTCCGCATGACGTGGGGACCGGCGCAGAGATCCGTAAAATCGCCGTTCCGATAGAGCGAGATTTCTTCGCTCTCGGGAATGCCCTGGATGATGTCGAGTTTGAATTTCGAGGGTTCGGATCTCGCACCAAGGGCGCCAAGGACGCCAAGGTTCGCCATTTTCAGGGCTTGGTCCCGCGAGACCACGACGCGCTCGAAGGGAAGGTTGGCTTTTGTCTCCTTTTTCATCTCGGCTTCGATTTTTTCAAAATCTTCGGGCGAGATGCGGTGCGGCAGTTCGACGTCATAATAGAAGCCGTGCTCGACCGGCGGTCCGGCTGCGAATTGTGCTTCCGGCCAGAGCTTGAGGATGGCGGTGGCGAGGAGGTGCGCGGCGGAATGGCGGAGGCGCTCGAGATCGGTCATCTGTGCGCGCTGGTCGGGTGTTTTGCGTTCGTCGGACATGATTGTTATCGGCGGTTATGAGGGAATTTTTGCCACAGATGACACAGATTTTCACAGATGAGAGGAGGTTGCCCCCGCTTCTCTTCATCCGTGTGAATCTGTGGCCTAGAACATTCTCCGAGAGAATGACAGGCTGCGCGGCGGAGGCAAACGGAAGCAGTGAGTCGCTACAAACTCAAACGCTGCTGATCAGGGAATTTTTGCCACAGATGAACACAGATTTTCACAGATGAGAGGAGGTTTTCCCGCTTCTCTTATCTGTGTTTCCTCCGTGTGAATCTGTGGCCTGAAAACCGCGAACTAGCCGCGCTTGCTGAAGATCTTGATTTCCTCAGCCGCTTTCTGCAGGACCTCGAGCGTTTCCAGCGCCGCCTTTTGTTTCTCGATAATGACGGCGTTGGTCGCCTGCATCTCGCGGGCGAGCTGGAGCGCAGTTCGCGCATCGACCGCGGCGGGCGGCGCGACGGGTGCGGCGGCCGCAGGAGCGGCGGCACCCGGGGTGACGGCCTGAAGGATGACGGGAGCAGGAGTTTGCGCCTCGACCGAGACGAGGGCGACGGCGGCCAGAAGCAGGGCGGAAAAGAGTGCGCGCATTTTAGCGGCCCCCCCGGCTGGAGTAAATTCTCGCGATCCGAATCGCTTCGCCTAACGTGGCCAGCTTGGCGTCGATCTTCGCCTGGTTATCGGCGATCACGGCCTGCTGGGCCTGCACTTCCTTGAGCAGCGCCTGCAGTTCTTTGTCGTCGCTCGGGGTGGGAGATTGCGCGTCGATCGGGCTGGCGAAAAGCCCGAGGGCGGCGAGGAGCAGTAGTTTTTTCATAAGCCAGGTTGTCGTCGAGTTAAGAAAGCAAGTCACGTTCCCGCCCGGGTGGACCTCGAAGAAAAATGGCCGCGGTTCAGCCGGCGGCTTGGAAACTGCTTGCGATAGGGGAAGCAATTGATACCCTCTGCCCATGGCTGGCCCGGGAATGTTCCAATCACAGAATCTTTCCCTACAACAAGTTCTCGCGCCGCAGTTGCAGCAGAGCTTGTTGATCCTCCAGGCTCCGCTCCTGGAGCTGCGCAATCTCGTCCAGCAGGAGATGGAGACCAATCCCGTGCTCGAGGAGCTGGCGGAGCCGACCGATGAAGAGCGTCAGGTTTCCGAGAGCGAGCCGGCGGAAGATAATTTCAAGGAGGAGTTCGATGCCCTCGCCAAGCTCGATGACGAGTGGCGCGATTACATGGCGCAATCGAACAGCTTCAGCGGCCGTTCCCAGGAGGACGAGGAAAAGCGTCAGTTCTTTTTCGATTCCATCGCGACCCAGGAAACGCTCCAGCAACATCTCGTTGGCCAGTTGAACCAGACGCCCTTGAGCGGCGGCGATCGCAAGACGGCCGAGCTCATCATCGGCAACATCGATGACAACGGCTTCCTCCAGACCACGCCGGAGGAGATGGCGATGAACACCGGCATTGCCCAGGATGATTTCGAGCTCATGCTCACCCTCGTCCAAAGTTTCTACCCGCCGGGCGTGGGTGCGCGCGACCTGCGCGAGTGTCTCCTCATTCAACTGAAGCGCGAAGGGCGCGAGAAAGGCCTCGAGTATCGCATCATCGCCGATCACATGCTCGATCTTGGCAAGCGCCGTTTCCCTGAGATTGCGCGCCGGATGGGAATCAGCGTCGAGCAGGTGCAAAAAGCCGCCAACAGCATCGCGCAGCTCGATCCGCGACCGGGCCAGATCTTTGCCGAGGCGCCGCAGAACTACGTCCTGCCCGACGTCACGGTCGAGAAAATCCAGGGAAAATATCAGGTCATCCTGAACGGCGAACAGATCCCGCACCTCCGCATCAGCAACACCTATAAAGACATCATGTCGCAGGACGGAAGCGGCGGCGAGGTGAAGGATTACATCCGCGACAAAATCCGGAGCGGGAAATTTCTGATCAAGTCGATCCACCAGCGCCAGCAGACGATCTCAAACATCGCGCACCAGATCGTCGATCGGCAGATGGAATTCCTTGAGCACGGCTCGTCGCACCTGAAGCCGATGACGATGGTGCAGATCGCGGATGCGGTCGGCGTGCACGAGACGACGGTGAGCCGCGCAATCTCCGGCAAATACATCTCCACTCCGCAGGGCGTGTTTGAGATGAAATATTTTTTCACTCCCGGCTACCAGACCACGAGCGGCGTCTCGATGAGTAACACGAGCGTGAAGGAAGCGATCCTCGACCTGGTGAAAGGCGAGTCCGGCAGCGCGCCCTTGAGCGACAAGGAAATTGTCGAGATCCTGGGCAAACGCGGCATCCCGATCGCGCGCCGCACGGTCGCGAAATACCGAACTGAGCTCAATATCCTGCCGAGCAACATGCGGCGGAAGTATTAGGAAAAAGCTGAAAAGCTGACACGCTGCGACACTGAAATAATTTCAGCTTTTCAGCATTTTCTTCCGATGACTCCATCGCTCCGCCGCGCCGTGATCGCAGAATGGCGTGGTCTGCCGTCCGACCCGCCCCGGCCGGATCGTGCGCAATCGACGGCCGATCTTTTGCCGAAGGTGATGCAGAAACTCGGGCTGAAGGAGCGGATGCAGGAGGACGAAGTGCGGAAAGCGTGGAAGACGCTGGTCGGCGATTTCAACGCGGCGCATTCCTGCCCGGTCGCCTTGCGCGATGGCGCCCTCACGGTCCAGGTGCTCCAGCCGGCCTTGCGCTACGAACTGGAGCGGGGCAAGGCCGACATCCTGCGCAAGCTGAAGCAGCGTTTTGGGAGCAAGGTCATTCGCGACCTGCGCTTCCGGCTCGGCTGACTTTGGAGGGACGGGCGCCGTCCCGTCCGAGTTTCTTCAAGCCCAACTGCCCTCTCTCGGTTTCAGAGCCGGGGACGGGACGGCGCCCGTCCCTCCAAAGTCACTTTCTCTTGGGTCGTTTCTTTTCCTTGCGGAGATGCTCCGTGAAGGCGCGAAGCGTCTCCCGGCTGACGTGGTGCTCGATTCCTTCGGCGTCGGATTGCGCAACGAGCGCCGGCACGCCTAACGACTCCAGAAACTCGACCACGATCTCGTGCCGGGTGCGCGATTCTTCCGAGAGCTTGCGCCCGCTCGCGGTCAGGAAAATGGAGCGGTAGGGCAGGCTGGTCACGAGCCCGTCGCGTTGCAGCCGCTGAATCGTGCGCGCCACCGTCACGTGGGTGACCCCGAGGCGGCGCGCCAGATCGATCACGCGCGCCTCGCCGGTGGCAGCGATCAGGTCGGCGATCAGCTCGACGTAATCCTGGGCTGTCTCCTGAGCATGCTCTTCCCGGGTGCGCCGCCGGACCGCAGCAGCAGAAGTGGCACCCAGCTTGCGCGGTTTTTCGGTGGCTTGGGCGGGATTCTTCACGTGCTGAAAGGAGAGCGTGGAAAGATTCTTTTGACAACCGTTTGATAAAACGTAGCCTCGGCTACATGATAAAGTCGCAGCGTTGTTATTTAGCAGGGATATCTTGATTCGAAATGAAAATCTGGCAGGTGATTTTCGCGCCGATCACGCCTCGCGCTTCGCCGTCATTGCTCCTCCGGCGGAAAAATCTGCGCAAGATGGCGCGCTGGACCCAGCGCGTGATTCCATCTCTGGCGCTGCTTGCCCTGCCGTTCTCCCGGGCTTTCGGCAGGGAAGCGGCTTCGGCGGAAAGCCCTGCCACCAACCAGGCCGCCACCACGTCAGAGAAATGGCAATACAACCTTTTCAATCCGACACCTGGTAAGCTTCTGCGGGAGCTGTCCACGGATCGACCCGACAAGACCGAGAGTCCCTACACGGTCGATGCCGGCCATTTTCAATCGGAAATGGATTTCGCCAATTTCACCGCCGCCGAGACCGCTGGGGTGCGCACGCGTGCCTTCAATATCGCGCCCATTAATCTCAAAGTGGGACTCTTGAACAACGTGGACCTGCAACTGGTCTTCGACAGCTACCTTCACGAAAGGGTGCGCGACAGCCGCACGCGCATTACGGATACAGCCGAAGGAATCGGCGATACGACTGTGCGGCTGAAGGTCAACCTCTGGGGAAATGACGGCGGCCCGACCGCTTTTGGCCTCCTGCCTTTTCTTAAAATTCCAACCAATACGAACGGGCTGGGCAACGATGCGGTCGAGGGCGGAGTGATTTTACCTCTCGCGATCGCTTTGCCGGGAAATTTCGACCTTGGCCTGCAAACGGAAGTGGATTTTCTGCGCAACGATAGGAATCGCGGTTATCATTCCGAATTCGTGAACTCGGTCACCGTGGGGCACGACCTCGTGGGCAAACTCGGAGGCTATGTAGAGTTCTTCTCGGCGGTGAGCACGGAGCGCGGCGCGGATTGGGTCGGCACGGTGGACGTAGGGCTGACTTACGGCTTGACCGAAAACATCCAGCTCGATGGAGGCTGTAACTTCGGAGTCACTGACTCAGCCGACGACTTTAATCCTTTTGTCGGCATCACGGTAAGATTCTGACGCCTGGTAATAATTGTATGTCTTCCAATCTTTCAGAAGCGTTCGCCTAACAAATATATGAAGGAATCGAACCGGCTCCTTGAATCCGATCGCGATCTCGCCTGGAAGCGCGAGATCGCTGAAGTCAGTTTGCCGGAAGTCCATCGCAGCATTCTCGTTCCCGCCAACGCCTCCTTCTGGAAAAAACTGCTCGCCTTCTCCGGACCGGGATTTCTCGTCGCGGTCGGCTATATGGACCCGGGGAATTGGGCGACCGATCTGGCCGGGGGCGCGCAGTTCGGTTACACGCTGCTCTCCGTCATCATGATTTCCAATCTGATGGCGATCCTTCTGCAGCATCTCTGCGTGAAGCTCGGCGTGGCCACCGGGCGCGATCTCGCCCAAGCCTGCCGCGACCATTACTCGCGGCCGGTCGTCTGGTTTCTCTGGATTCTTTGCGAGCTGGCTATCGCCGCCTGCGATCTGGCGGAAGTAGTTGGTTCGGCCATCGGCTTGCAACTGCTTTTCGGTATCCCGCTGGTCTGGGGCTGCGTCATCACCTGCGCGGACGTGCTCATCGTGCTCTTTTTGCAAAACAAGGGTTTCCGCTGGGTCGAGGCCATCGTCATCGCGCTCATCCTGACCATCGGCGGGTGTTTCGCGGCAGAGCTTTTCTTTTCCAAACCGAGCCTGACGGGCGTGCTGCTCGGGTTCGTGCCGAGCACGGAAATCCTCAAAAATCAGCAAATGCTCTACGTCAGCATCGGCATTCTCGGGGCGACCGTGATGCCGCACAATCTCTACCTCCACTCCTCGATCGTGCAGACGCGGAAATTCGAGCACACGCCGCCGGGGCGGCGCGAAGCGATCAAGTTCGCTACCATCGATTCTTCGCTCGCGCTCATGTTCGCCCTCTTCATCAATGGCGCGATCCTCGTCCTCGCAGCGGCGGCTTTCCACTGGAGCGGACACAAGGACGTGGCGGAAATCCAGGATGCCTTCAAGCTCCTCAGTCCGGTGCTGGGCGCGGGTCTGGCGAGCACCCTTTTCGCCGTGGCTCTGCTCGCTTCCGGGCAAAATTCGACGCTCACCGGCACGCTCGCCGGGCAGATCGTGATGGAAGGGTTCCTGAACTTCCGCATCACGCCGTGGCTGCGCCGGTTGATCACCCGCGGCATCGCCATCATCCCCGCCGTGGCGATTATCGGGCTCTTCGGCGAGGGTAAAACGACCGAGTTGCTCGTCGCCAGCCAGGTCGTATTGAGCATGCAGCTTGGTTTTGCCGTCTGGCCGCTCATGCGCTTCACGGGCGAGAAAAAGAAGATGGGAGAGTTTGTCAATCCGCTCTGGATCACCATCCTCGGCTGGCTGACAGCAGCCATCATCATCATCCTCAATTTGAAACTACTCTTCGATATTTCCGTTCCCGAGCCCGTCCGGCGCGCCTTCTACGGCGCGCTGCGCATTCCCATGGAGTAAAGAGTCATGTATCAACACATCCTCATTCCTCTGGAAAATAGCGTTGCTGATCAGGCCATCCTCGATCATGTGAAAGTGCTCGCCCGGCTGCACCATTCCGGCCTGCTCCTGCTCCATGTGGCCAATGGTTGGGTCGCGCGCAACTTCGACCGGCTCGACCTGGCGGAAAGCGAGGAGATCAAGAAAGACCGGGCATACCTCGCGCAGCGGATGGAAGAACTGCGCTCGGAAGGATTCTCTGTCGAAGCGGAGCTCGCGATGGGTGAGCCTTCCGACGAGATCATCAAGGCCGCGCGGGAGCATCGCGTGGACCTCATCGCGATGTCCACCCACGGCCACCGCTTTATCAGCGACCTGCTCTATGGCAACACGGCGGATAAAGTGCGGCACCTCGTCGACGTGCCCGTTCTCCTCCTGAAGGCGAAGCGGAGCGTGCCGGAGCCTCCTGCCTAACGACGCTCCGGAACTGGACAGCGCGCACGATCTGGCTTAACGAATCTCGCGCCATGTTTGCTCCGACTAAAATCTACTTCATCGTCTTCGGCCTGATCACGATCGCCGGCGGCATCATGGGTTACGTCAAAGCCGGCAGCACCATTTCCCTCATCGCCGGCGCGATCAGCGGAGTCCTTCTGCTCGTGGCCGCTTTCCTTCTTCCCAATCATGTCGTGCTCGGTCTGGCGATCGGAGCCCTCGTTTCGCTCCTCCTCGCGGTGCAATTTTTGCCGGCCTTCTTCAAGACCTACAAAATGATGCCGGCCGGCATGATGTCGCTTCTCAGTATTCTCGGGATCGCTTTCGCGATCGCCGCCTGGATGCGCAAATAGCGGCTTCGCGTGCGCAAGTTTCGCCTGAGGACTCTGCGCTGGGTCGCGCTGATTTTGTTCCTCGGCCTCTTCGGCGCGCTCGTGCTGCGCTGGATCTCGCTGGAACGATTGCGCCTCACGATGCAGCGCCTCGCGCCGCAGATTGGGCAGGCGCCATTCCCGCCCACGCCAACTCCTGTCCCGACTCCGAGCCGGCCGCCGGTGATCGGCGGGAAACTCGACACCGCGAAATTGTGGAGCGGCATCACCGTTCACGCGGAGGTCGAGCCGACCCCAGGCGGCGCAGCCTCGATCGAGCGGATGGATCCCCGGAGCTATGTGCTCGATTTGAAACTGAAGGTGCGCGTTCCGGCGCCGAACCGAACCTTGGAGGAACTGGCGCAGGTCACGCCCGAACTTCCCAAGTTGCTGCCCAGGCTGGCGGAATCGATCGGGCCGGAGCCGGTCTCGCCGCTCTTCCAGCAGCTCTACGACCTGAAGGTCCAGACTCTGCGCCAGGACCTCGTTAGGCTGGATCAGCTCCTCTCCCGTCACAACTTTTACGATTGTCAGACCGTCCTGCAATTGCGCCATCCCGGGACGAAACGGCAGGCCATTCTCCTCCAGGCCGAGATGGATGTGGATGCGGACGGCTCCGATGCCGACCGCCTGTCGGTGACGAATGGCGGCTCGACGAATTTCAAACCGTTCACCAGCTATCACTGGGCGAAGACCACTACCCAGCCGAACATGTTTCTTCCCCTGGCCGAGGCCACCCTGCGCCGCTACGAAACCGAGTTCGCGCAGAAAGGTCTGACCTCGGAACGCAACCGCGATCTCCGGATCGGGATTCAACGGGTGAAAACCGAGATCGATTCGCTCAAGCGTTTCAGTTACCTGATCGCGGAGACCGACCCCTACATCGTGCTCCCGGGAATTTTCGCGCGTGCGAAAGAGGCCGGGCGGGTGGGTGACTACGCGGTCGTGATTTTCGGGAACCAGATTTATCCCGCGCTCGTGGGCGACGTCGGCCCTAACGAGAAGGTGGGCGAAGCCTCTCTCCGGATCGCCAAACAGATCAACGCCGCCGCCACCCCCTACAACCGACCAGTGAGCGATCTGAAGGTGACTTATTTGATCTTTCCCGGCACAGCTGAGAAGCCATTCGGCCCGCCTGACCTTGAAAAAATCCGGGCCCGCTGCGAGAAGCTGGTCGAGGAGATCGGCGGTGCGAGCGTCCCATTGCATCGCTGGGAAAACCTGATCCCCACGCCCACGCCGACTCCGTCCCCGACGCCCACGCCCTCTCCCACACCGGCCGCGAGCCCGAGCGCGACTCCTTCGCCTAACGACGCCGTCACGCCGACGCCGACCCCGCGGGTTGCGCCGACCTTTGCCTTCCCGGCGCCGACGGAATCCCCGAGCGGGTCACCAACGCCGTCGCCCTCCTTGATTCCGACCACGTCGCCCCTCACTTCGCCGACGCCGACTCCATAGCCGGCAGGCGAAAGGGCGCGAGACGGGCTTGTCGTTGGTCAGCGGAGACTAATTGCCGGGCCGCGCCTGCGGATGCAGGCGGATCGACTTCAGCTTCTGCTGGGCGCCTTTGGCCCGCTCCGCATTGTTCGTGAAGGAGCTTTCGGTCATCTCGCTCGCGTTCGCCGCGGTTTGCGCGACGCTCGCGATGCTCATCCCGTTGGCGCGCGCCAGTTCCGTCCAGCTTTTGCCTTTGGATTTGAGCGAAGCAATTTCCTTCACCTTGCCGCTGTTGCCGCGGGCGATGGTGTTGATACGCGCAGAGCTCGCCGAAGCGGAGCTGGAGAGCGTCCTGTTGCGCCTGCAAATCCCGCTGGCTCACTCCCGTGGTGCGGGAGACGGCCGCAATTACATAAGGCGATACTTCCGACGAGAGCGGCCTCGTCGGTGCCCTGCACCTTGTTCGCCACGCGCACATAACCGCCCCCGAGCAGGCTGCCGTGGGAGGCGGAACCCAGACCGACCGATAACTGCCCTCAGGCCGTGCGGTCATGCTGGCGCCGGTAGCGGCGCGCCCGCGGAAGCGGTGGCCGAAGGATGCGAAGCTGGCATGGCGCGACCGCCCAGAAATCCAGCGGAAACGAGAAGGACCGGGACAAGTAGGTTTCATGGCGAGAAGGTTCTACCTGAGAAGGCTGAAGACGGTCAGGCTCCCTTTTCTTGAGTATTTGCGACGGAAAAAGGTCGCGAAAACCTCACAAAACATTCGTTGCCAGCGCTTTTCGCGGCCGCTAACGAAAAGCTTGATGAACACTCGCATCCACCGTTATCGGACGGCCTGGGTCTCCGACGTGCATCTCGGCACGCGCGGCAGCAACGCCCGGGCCTTCCTCGATTTCCTGAAGGCGCATCAATTCGAGACCCTCTATCTCGTTGGCGCCCTAATCGATATCTGGTCGCTCCGGCGCGGAATCTATTGGCCGCAGGAGCATAACGACGTCATCCAGAAAATCCTCCGCCAGGCCCGCAAAGGGACGCGAGTCATCTATATTCCGGGGGAATCACGACGAGTTCCTCGCCCGCCATCTCGGCGCCTATGGCGCGATCACGATCCAGAAACACGCCATTCATTTGACCGCCGACGGCCGCCGCATCCTCGTCCTGCACGGGCGCGAGCTCGACACCGTGGTGCAAAACGTCCGGTGGCTGGCGTTGTTAGGCGACCTTGGCTACCAATTTCTCCTCGCGCTCAATCCGGTCGTGAATTTCGTTCGCCGGATTTTCGGGTTCGGCTACTGGTCGCTGAGCAAGGCGGTTAAGGCGCGGGTCAAGGACGCGGTTAGTTTCATCGGCGCCTACGAGTCCGCCATCGTTCGTTATGCCGCGCGCTTCAACGTCCAGGGCGTGCTCTGCGGCCACATCCACTCTCCGGTCATCCGGCAAATCGGCTCGACCACTTATTATAACTGCGGCGACTGGGCGGAAATTGCTCCGCCTGGTCGAGGCGGAGGATGGGCGAATCGAGCTGCTCACGCACCGGCCTGCGCCGCAGCGCCGTTCGCTGCCGCCCAGGCCCGCGCTGCACGCCGCAGGCGTGGCTTGAGCGCGCCGGGTTTCTCGGCAAAAAAACGCGCCCCGAGATCGAGCGCGGTCGTCCCGAGCGCACGTTCGCGCATGCAGATGAGGCCGAGCAGTACGGCCGGTTCGGCTTCGTCGAAATCTTTCCGCTCTCCAGTCGGGTCCGGAGGAAAGCGAGATCATGCAATTCGCCAAGCTGCCGGCCAAGAGTCCTGGCTTCCTCCGCCATCTCGCAGAGCATCGGTGGGTCAAGCTTTTGCAGGAGCCGCAATTGCGACCGGAAATCTTTCACCCTTTTGCGCCATTCATGGAAGCTTTCCGCGTCCGAGCCGGCCTCGAGTTTGCGCCGGCATTTCCGGCCGCGCCGATAAGTCTGCCGGAGCGCGGCGCAAAGATCTTTCATCTTCAAATCCTCCAGCGGCCAGCCCTCGAGGCGGTCACCGATTTGTTGCAGGATTGTTTCGGCCGCGTGCCGTTCCGGGCCGAGATGATTCGTCAGGGCCGCAATCTCTTGTTCAAGCGTGTCGGTGGTCCGGGCAAAAGCCTCGCGTTCGAGATCGGTTTCCGCGCGCAGCTTTTCCACCACCTGCAACTGGACGCGGGCGTCGCGCGCGCCGGCCAGGGAACGCGCGGCATCGCGCAGACGCCGGTTTTCCCCGCGAAAAATCGCGCCGCCAATTTCCGCCCGGACGAGACGCAAAAGGGCGCGGATTTTCGTGATGTGTTTGCGGGTCGCGTGGACAGCGGCCGCTTCCTCCTCCGCGGTTGCGCGGCTCAATTCGAGGCGCGCCTTATCCAATTGTTCGCGCGCCACGCCGCGGATTTCGCCGGCGAGCGGAGGGCCGGGCTGGACACAGTAAGACATGAAACGATCACCGCGCCCCCGCACTACCCCGCATGGATTCGAACCATGAATAACGCCTCCAAAGGGCGCTGTGTTACCGTTACACCACGGGGTATCCGCGCGGCTGCTACACTCTTTAGAACGCAAATCGGAATTCGCAAATCACCCGTCGACCTCGCGCCGGTTTCGCTCATCGCCAAACCCGTCTACTTTTGCGCCCGGTGAAAACGCATGCCTCGAAATTTCGCGTCCCGTCCGGGGAAGCCCTGGAGCTGGAGAAATGTCCGACCGGGATCCGGCCGCTCTACAAATCGAAGTCGCAATATCGCAAGCTGCTCGCGCGACAAATCGAGGAGCTGAGCGAATTGCA
>JBBSLW010000024.1:0-21679 GCA_038233495.1 Chthoniobacterales bacterium
GAAAAGCTTGATCTTCACCTCGGGGGCGATCTCATAGACCATCGCCTTGAGGTCGTCGTTCTGGAGCGGTGGGTAATCGACCCGGACCAGCTCTCCGTTGATGCGAAGCATCGGAGGATTGTTCGTGGCGAGGTGAAGATCTGAGGCTTTCTCCTCGGCCATTAGTTTGAAGAATGCGTCTATGCGAGCCATAAAGGAGTGGTCTCCATCAAAGCTAAATTGATGCCAGCGCCCGGGAATTTAGCGGAATCGTGCGCGGAGCGCTTCGTTAGGCGTCGAGAACGAGACGAATCTGCTCCATCAGCCGCTCGTGCGTGTAGGGCTTGGGGATGAACGCGCGCAGGCCGCGCGCCAGCATGCTCCCGAGCTTGGCCTGTTCGCCGAAGCCGCTGCTCAGGACGACCCGGACGTTGGGATCAATCGCTTTCAGCTCGTCGAAGACCGCGTCGCCATCCATCACGGGAAGAAAATAATCGAGGATGATGAGCGAAATCTTCTTCCCCATCTGGCGATAAATGCGGAGCGCTTCGAGCCCGTTCTCGACCGCGATGACGCGATAGTCTTCAAACTCCAGCATCGCCCCGGTGTTATCGAGAATCTCCTTGTCGTCGTCGACCAGGAGGATGAGTTCGCGTTCGCCGCCCGGACTATTGATCGGCGAATCGGCACTCTCCCCTCCCGCGGGCGCGACTTCCCCGACCGGGATCTTGACCGAAACTTGGGGACGGACGGGCGCGGTCGCTTTCGGACCACCGGTTGTTCCCGCCAGGATGCGCGCGGTGATGCGATCGAAAAGTGCCTGCGATGTGCGGGTGGCCTGCTCGACCTGGTCGTTCAGCCCGTCGAGAAAATGTGCGTCGCCTTTCTGCTGCCGCGCCTGGTCGACGGAGCGCCTCACCTGCTGCAGGAGGCGATTCAATTCGGTCGCGTTGGCGGCGAGCCATTTGAGATCTTCGTGGTCGAGCATGGTCGCGAACTTTTCTTCTAGGTCCCGTTACGGTCTTCGGCGCAAGCCCACCAAACCGAACCGAGCAAACCGCAGAAGATGATGAAAAAGGAAGCGATTGAGAGCATAGGTAGAGCAACCCGAACTGCACGTTTCATGCCGAACGCGCTTCGCCGTGAATCAAATTTGCCCGCGCCGTCACATGACCATCAATCTGCCGTCAAATTTCAAAACCAGCTTCTACGCCGGGAGCGTGCTCGCGATCGTCCTCGGCCTCTGGCTCGCGCAGCTCTGGCCGGCGGAGAATCAGGTGCGCCTGCACAGCGAACATCTCCTCCGGCAGCTCGAGAAGAAGAACTGGTCGGCGGTGGGCGATTTCATCGCGCCCGACTACCGCGACGACTGGGGCGATGACCGCGCGCTCGTGCTCAGCCGGCTCCGGATCACGCTCCGGTTTTTCTCGTCCCTAACGATCACCGCGACGTCCCCGAAGGTGCGACTCGATCCGCCGGGCGGAAGCTGGAGCGCGCGCATCCAGCTCAACGGGACAGGCAGCGAATTCGCGCCCGAGATCATCTCCCGGGTCAACAGCCTAACGACTCCGTTCGAACTCCACTGGCGCAAGCAAAGCTGGAAGCCGTGGGACTGGCAGCTGGTCGCGGTCAGCAACCCGCAACTCGAACTCTCGGGCGGAGCCTACTGAACCCTACTTGCCGAGCGCCTGGCGGAGCTCGGTCTTGCCCGACTCGACATCGCCCGCGCTGTGGTGGCAGAGGACGATCCCGCGCAATTTTTCCCCCTGGAAATAACGAAGCGCGAACCGCCCTTTCGCATACGAGCCGCTCAATTCTACCCGCGACGCGGGGACGTTGAAATCGCCGACGAAATCGAACTTCAGATTAAACATCTCGGTCCAGAAATACGGGATCTGCTCGTAACGCTGGCGCTTTTTCCCAGTGATATTCGCGCCCGCGACCAGGCCCTGTTCACGCGCATTTTCCCAGTGGGTTTGCCGGCGCATTCCGCCCATCAGGCGATCGGGATAAAAGGCAAGGTCTCCCACTGCGTAAATCCCCTTTTCTTCCGTCTCGAGGTAATCGGTGACCGGCGAACCGTGCGGGCCGGAAAGCGGCGTGTTGCGCACGATCTCGAGATTCGGCTCCGAACCGCAGGCCACGATCGCCACCCCCGCCGTGACACGTTCGCCGCTCTTCGTCTGGATGTTGCGCAGGACGGTTTTCCCTTCGAAGCCATTGAGACTCGAGCCCATCAGAAGGGTGACGCCGTGTTTGCCAAATTGCTCCGTCACCCAGGCCGCCGTCTCCGGGTCGAGATAACGATTCATGAGCGATTGGTGCCGATGCATGATCGCCACCTTCAGCTTGCTCTGGCGAAGACTGGCCGCCACTTCGCAGGCGAGCAATCCGCCGCCGACGACGACGATGCCTTTTTCTGATTGCGACATCTCGCGGAGGGCGAGCGCGTCGCGAATCGTGCGCAGGTAAATCACGTTGCCGAGCCCGATCCCGGCGACCTGCGGCCGGACGGGGCGGCTGCCCATCGCGAGGCAGGCTTTTTTAAACTCGATCGTCTCCCCGTTCCCGAGCACGGCGAGGCGGCGATCGATGTTGAACTGCGTCACCACGGTGCCGAGCCGCGTCTCGATCTTCTGCGAATCGTACCAGCGTTCCTCGAGACAGGGGAGCTTCTTCAGCGGCGGGGTTTTGTCGCGGAGGAATTGCTTCGAGAGCATCCAGCGTTTGTAAGGGTGAAAAGTCTCGCCTCCGACGAGGGTGACGGAGCCTTTTTTGTCGAATTGGCGGATGCCTTCGCAGACGCTGCTGCCACCAATGCCGCTGCCAATAATGAGATAGTCGCGTTGAATCATTTACGGAAAAATGGACGATAAAGAATGGGATGAAGGGATGGCGAGGGAAATCTTACGATCCCCGCCCGGCTCGTGAGCTGGCTCGAAAACACGCGAAATTTAGGAGCCACGGCCTTTTGCAAGCGGCGACTCTAACGCAGATTGCGCACTTCCACCACCCGCGGCTTATACGGGTATTATCTGCCAGTGCGAGTTGCTCGCGTCGGTAGGGCGACTTTTTTGTCGAGCCAGGGGAGCTATGCTGCGATCGAAGTTCCCCTCTCGCTCGACAGAGTCTCTCCCTACCGATGCTAGCTCAGAATCGCACGACAAATGATGACCGACGCGATCACCCCCGCCAGGTCCGCCAACAGACCCGCCGGGATGGCGTGCCGCGTTTGCTTGATCCCGACCGAGCCGAAATAAACCGCCGCCACGTAGAAGGTCGTTTCCGTGCTTCCATAGATCGTGGCCGCCATCAGGCTCACGATATTTTCCGGCCCGAGCCGATGCACCACGTCGGTAAAGAGCGCGAGCGTCGCGCCGCCACTGAGCGGCCGCATCAATGCGATCGGCAGCAGATCGGTCGGGAAATGGAGCGGCGTCAGGATCGGCGAGAGGGCGCGCGCGACCAGGTCGATCCCGCCCGCGCCTTTGAACATGTTGATCGCGACCAGCATCGTGACGAGGAACGGGATGATTTTCAAAATCACGCCAAACCCCTCCTTCGCCCCCTCCACGAATTCGTCGTAAACCTTCAGCCCGCGAAGCGCGGCGTAGAGGATGAAGAAGGAAATGAGCAAGGGAATGGCGAGGAGGGAAAGCGTGCTCACGCCGCGCACGAAATAGCTGGGCGAAGCGTCCGCCGCCGCGACCCAGCCAAAGGTTTCCGGAGAAACCTGCCTAACGAAAAGAAAAAGAAAGAAGAGCGCAAAGAGGAGGAGGATCGCCTTCCCCCAGCCCGGCAGCGGGTTGTTCGCGCCGGGATCGCGCGCCGCCTCTTCAGCAGCCGCCAGTGGAACCGCGGGGGAATCCAGTGTTCCGGCCACGCGAGCGGGGCTAGCCACCCCGGCGAACGGCTCGCGAAACCAGGGCAGCCGCCCGAGTAACTTCACCGCCGTGACTGCGACCGTCGCGGCGCACAGAGTCGCGAGCAGCGACGTCCCCACGATCGCAGTCGGATTGGTCGAGCCGGCCGCGACCAGGATGGCGATCGCGGTCGTCGGGATCAGCTGGACCGAGCTGGTATTGAGCGCGAGAAAAGTACACATCGCGTTGGTGGCCCGACCGGGGTGTGGATTGAGCGCCTCGAGGTCGCGCATCGCGCGCAGCCCGAGCGGGGTGGCGGCGTTGCCCAGCCCAAGCATGTTGGCCGCCATGTTCATCAGCATCGAGCCCATCGCCGGGTGGTCGTTAGGCACGCCCGGGAAGAGCCGGCGCATGACCGGCCGCAGCCCGCGCGCCAGTTTTTGCACGAGACCGGCCCGCTCCGCTAGACGCATCACGCCGAGCCAGAGGGCCATGATTCCGATCAGGCCGAGCGCGATCGTGACCGCCGTTTTCGCTCCGTCGAACGCGCCGTCGGTCACCTCCTTGAGATGACCGTTCCACCCGCCAATCGTGACGGCGAGGAGGATAAGAGCGAGCCAGATATAATTGAGCACCTCTGATTCTCTAGCAGCGCCCGGGCTCAATCGGGAAGGGATTTATTCCAAACCCCGTAGTCCGGGTCGGGCCGCGCCCGCGCGGGAAAGAGCTGTCGTTTGGCGACGACCGGCTCTTTGCTGCCCTGGCCGGTTTCATCCAGGAGGTGATAGAAAAGCTCGACGTCGATCGGCTTGGTCATGTACTCGCGCGCCCCGGTCTCCATCAGGCGCTTGATCTGACCGGTGGTGGCGTCGGCGCTCACGATAATGGTCGGGATATCGCGGTTTTTTTCGTTCGCCTGGAGCTCGGCCAGCACTTCCCAGTCGGGCAGGTCGGGCAGATGTTTCCGCGCGAGGTTGAGCCCCCGCTGCCCGTCGAGCGCGCTGAGGAGCTCGATCTGCGGTTCGTCGCGCAGGATTTCCTCGATCAGGGCGAAGTAAGAATGGTCCGCTTACTCGGCCCACCGGAATGCTCGGTCCCTTCCGGGCGCGCCGACGGGAGCGACTGGAGTGGTGATTCCGTGCGCGTGAGGCGCACCCAGAACGTGCTCCCCTGCCCCACGTCGCTTTCCACCCCGATCTCGCCGCGCATCGCCTGGACGAGGCGCTTCGAGAGCGCGAGCCCCAGACCGGTGCCTTCGGCCCGCGATTGTTCCGCCCCGAGCCGATCGAAGGGCGTAAAGACGCGCGGCATTTTATCCGCCGCGATCCCGATGCCGGTGTCGGTGATGGCGAGCCGGATCGCTTCGTGGCCCTCGGTTTCGCAGGTGATCGTGACCGCCCCACCCGCCGGCGTGTATTTCACGGCGTTGCTCAGGAGGTTGAGCAAAACCTGTTTCAGCCGTTGGCGGTCGGAGAGGACAAAATAATCCGTTTCCTTCTCCGACGGCGCGGTGAGCGAAAGCTTGTGCGTGGCCGCGAGAGGTTCGGTGAGGGCGACCGCCTCCTGCAAGGCAATGGCGATTGAGACTGGCTCGAGCGAGAGCTGCAATTTGTCTGACTCGATCCGGCTGATGTCGAGCACTTCGTTGATCAGGTTCAACAGGTGCTGGCCGGCGGTGAGAATATGGCGCAGGTGCGGGCGTTGCGGGTCGAGCAGAGTTTGCATTTCCAGCAACTGGCCGAAACCGAGAATGGCGTTGAGCGGGGTGCGGAGCTCGTGGCTCATGCGGGAAAGAAATTCGCTTTTCGCGCGGTTGGCGCGATCGGCCGCGTCCTTCGCTTCGCGCAATGTGGTCGCGATCCGCTGCCGTTCGGTCACGTCGTGCGCGATACAAAAGAGAATCTCGTCCGCCTCCGACCAGTGGGCCGACCAGAGGACATCGACAATTGAGCCGTCCTTGCGCACACAGCGATTGACGAAATCGGTCACCTTGGCGGTCACGCGGGTATCATCCTCAGCCTCCTTCGAGCGCACCCGGTCGTTAGGGTGAACGAGCGCGAGATAGCAGCGCCCGATCAATTCATCCGGCCGATAACCCCAGAGACTTTCGCAGGCCGCGCTGGTCGAGAGAAAGTTGCCGCGGTGATCGAGAGTGCAGATGACGTCCTGGGAATTGTCCATGATCAACTGGTGGGCGCAGTGGGCCGCTTCCAGTTGCCGGTTGGTCTTTTGCAGAGCGGCCTCCGCCTCTTTGCGCTTCGTGATATCGCGCGCCACCTGGAAGAGCGTGCCGTCTTTCTCCGACCAGTAGGCCGACCAGAGCACGTCGACGACGGAGCCGTCCTTGCGGATATAACGATTCTCGAAATCGGTCACCGGATTGCCGGCCATGATGGAGTCATTCGTTAGGCGACTTCTTGCCAGATCGTCAGGATGCACCATTTCAGTGCAGCTTTTCCCGATCAGCTCATCGGCTTTATAACCCCAGAGCGCCTTGCAGGCCCCGCTCACCGTCACGAACCGGCCTTCCGCGTCATTCGTGCAGATCACGTCGCGCGAATTATCCATGATCAGCTGATTGGCGTGCAGGCTGGCTTCGAGTCGCGCCTTTTGCTCCTGCAAGCCCAGCTCGGCCCGTTTCCGCTCCGTGATGTCCTCCATCATGATGAGGGAATGCCGTGGCTGCCCCGCGTCATCGCGGATCGTGCAACCCGAGTGCATCGACCAGACCACCTCCCCATCCTTCCGCAGGTAGCGCTTCTCCACCCGGTCACTGCCGCTTTCGCCTAACGACGCCTCCGCCGCAGTCCCGTCGAGCGCGACCTCGTCGCGGTGCGCGATGTCGCGTGGGGTAAACTGGGTCAATTCCTCGGCCGAATACTCCAGCATCCGGCAGAGAGCTGCGTTCGCATCCTGGATTCGCTGATCAAGGCCGACCACCGCCATGCCGATGGGAGCTTCCTCAAAAATCTGGCGGAAATTGCGTTCGCTCGCCTCCAGCGCCGCGGTGCGGGTGGCGGTCGCCTGCATTTCCTGGCCGCTCCGCAGACAGGCGATGGCCAGGAAAATGTCTTCAAAGAGAACCCAGGCACAGTGCTCGAGGGAGCGCCAGGAGTTCGCCGTCGCGGTCCCATAAACCGAGAACGGCCAGTAGGTCCCGAGGGCGAAATGTTCCAGCACCACGACCATCGTGGCCGGCACCAGCACGCGCCAGTCACGATAAAACGAGAGCACCACGAGCGAGCAAAAGACATGGAAGTGCGTCTCCATCCGTCCTCCGCTCAGGCAAATGAGGAGACTGGATAGGGACATCTGCGCGCCCGCGATCACGTAACGCGTCACCGCGGCGCCCGGCCGCACCCGCGTCAGCCAGATCGAGAAAAGGGTGACCGCGCCTCCTAGGAAGAGCGCGGCCCAGAGATGCCAGGCGCCCTCTTTTCCCTGGCCCGCCCAGCTTTCCGGCGAAATCAGGAGCGCAACGATCAGGCCGACGGCCCATTCCAGCAGCATCAGGCGGACGAGAAGTTCGTCGGTTTCCCGATAAATCTTCTGCTGGGCTTGGCAAAAGAGCTCTCCGGCACGTTCCGCCGAGGCTGTCCCCAGTTTAAAATTCGCCCGCGTCGGTTTCATCAGACCGCCTTTCCCCGGAGCCCGAAAAAGGGCGGGAAGAACCCCGAAATCCTGGCAACGAGCCGGGCGGCCTCCTGTTCGTTAGGCAGGACAAGTCGTGGCGGCGGCAGATTGCTGTCGTCAGGACTGGAGTTGGCTCGCGCACAGTGAGTCACTGCTTCATTCTTTAGCAGGCCCTGTTCCAAGCCCCGCGGAAATACCGGGCTAGCGCAGGAGGCTGGCGGCGTGCCGCAGCGCGGACTCGCTCTGGCCGCCGAGCATGCGCGCAATCTCGGCCTTGCGTGCCGCCCCTTCGATCTCGTGCAAGCGCGAGAAGGTGCGGCCTTTACTCACTTCTTTGCTGACCACAAACTGCGCCCCGGCCAAGGCGGCGACCTGGGGCAAGTGCGTGATACAAAGCACCTGATGCTTCTCCGCCAACGCCCGCATTTTCGCCCCGACCGCGTTGGCGATTTCGCCGCCGACGTTGGCGTCGATCTCATCGAAGACGAGAAGCGGAATCGCGTCCTGCATCGCGAGCGAGGATTTGATCGCCAGCATCAGGCGCGAGATTTCACCGCTCGACGCCACCGCGCGCAGCGGCTTGAGCGGCTCGCCGGGGTTCGGAGAAAAGAGCAAGTCGAGCGTTTCGGTGCCGTGCAGCCGCGGTTCATCGAGCGGCGAGATTTGCGCTTCGAATTCCGCCTGCCGAAAGCCGAGATCGGCCAGGTTCGCGCGCACGTTCGCGGCCAGTTTTGGCGCGGCGGTCGCGCGCCTTTTCCGGAGGCTCACACCGGCCCGCGCGAGAGCAGCGCGCTTTTCCCGGATCTCGCCGGCTAGGCGCGCCAGCTCCGCATCGCGCCCTTCGATCTTGCGCATCCGCTCCGTCGCGCCCTCGCCGAAGGCGATCACTTCCGCGAGCGATCCGCCATATTTTCGCTTCAGGGTCTCAAGCAGCGTGACCCGCTCTTCCAGCTGCGCGAGCTGTTCCGGGTCGAGGTCGAGCTTCTCCGCATAACGATCGAGCGCGCGCGCGATCTCGGTCAACTCGATGACCGCGGCGGCGTGCGCGGCGGAAGCTTCCGCCAGGTCCGGATCGATCTTTTCCAGCTCGCGCAGAAGCCGCTGCGTCTCGGCCAGTTGGTTGAGCGCGGAGTCGTCGGTCTCGGAAAGCTGTCGGGAAATGCCGGTGGCCAGCTCGAGCAGGCGCTGGCTGTTCGTGGCCAGGCGGTAACGCGCATGCACTTCCTCCTCTTCGTTAGGCTGGAGTTGCGCGGAGCTGATCTCGCTCACCTGGTGACGGAGCAGGTCGATCTCCTGCTCGCGCGCCGTTTCCGCCGTGCGCAGCGCCGCTTCTTCCGCGACCGCCGCCTGCCAATGGCGAAAATGTTCCTCGTATTCCTGCAGGGCCGGCTCGGCATGCGCGAACCCGTCGAGCAAGGCAAGCTGGCGCTCGGGCGAAAGAAGCGACTGGTGATCATGCGGCCCGTGCAGGTCGACTAATTCGTCGCCGATCATTTTCAAGAGCGCGAGGGTGGTGGGCGACCCGTTCACAAACTGGCGGGTGCTGCCGCCTAACGAAAAGCTGCGCTTGATGATGAGCTCGCCCGCGGCCGGCTCGATGCCCGATTCTTCGAGCCGCGCGTTCAGGGCCGAGAAATCGTCCGCCACGAAAACCGCCTCGACCGTGCAGGCCTCGGCCCCGGTCCGGATGAGCGTTTTCTCCGCGCGCTCCCCGAGGAGGAGCTTGAGCGCGCCGATGATGATCGATTTGCCGGCCCCGGTCTCGCCCGTGATCGCGGTGAAGCCGGGCGCCAGTTCCCATTCCAGATCCTCGACCAGGGCGAGGTTTTTGATTCGCAGCAAGCTGAGGAGCACCGAAGTTGAGAGTTGAGAGTTGATGGTGGAGAGATGAACTTCGCTCGCTTTTTGGACTCTCAACTCTCAACCTTCAACTCTCAACTTTCCCTCACCTTCCTTGGCACCGGCACCTCGCAGGGCGTGCCGATGATTCGCTGCGACTGCGCGGTCTGCCGTTCGACCGATCCGCGCGACAATCGCACCCGCGCTTCGCTCTATCTCGAAACTCCCGAAGGCTTCTATGTGGTCGATACCGGGACGGATTTTCGCACCCAGGTCCTGCGCGAAAACATCTGGCAGGTCGACGCCGTCATTATGACCCATTCCCACACCGATCACGTGATGGGGTTCGACGATCTTCGCCGCTTCGCCGCGCCCCGCGGCGGCTCGATGCCGGTCTACGCCTCGGCCGAGACGATGGCCGACCTGGAACGGGTCTATGAGTTTGCCTTCAAGAACCCGACTCCCTGGCCCGGTTATTTGAAACCGGAGCCGCACATCGTGCGCGGCCCCTTCTCGTTAGGCCACACGACCATCACCCCGCTCCCGGTGCCGCATGGCCGCACCGAGACCTATGGCTACCTTTTCGCACGTGAGGGCGTTCCGCTCCTGGCCTACCTGAGCGACTGCAGCGCGGTCCCGGACGCGATCGCGCACCTGATCGAGGGCGTGCAATTGCTCGTGATCGACGCCCTCCGGCAGAAGCCGCACCCGACCCATCTCAGCGTCAGCCAGGCGCTCGAAGTCGCGGAACGAGTCCGGCCGGGGCGCACTCTTTTCACCCACATTTGCCATGAGCTCCCGCAGAGCGCTGAGAAGGATCTCCCGTCCAATGTCGGCCTCGCTTACGACGGGTTGAAGATCGATCTTCCGGCATGACGCGAATCCTCTCCGCGCTCCTTCTGCTGTCGTTAGGCGGAAGCGCGTGGGCGGCGGAGAGCGGGGTCGAGCTGGCCGCGGCCACGATCGTGGTCTACAACCGGAACGCGCTCGAGTCGGCCGGGCTGGCTCGCTTTTATGCGCAGGCCCGCGGCATCCCGAACGATCACCTGATCGGCCTCGAATGCTCGACCGAGGAGGAAATCAGCCGCCAGGAATACGACGCGACCATTGCCGAGCCGCTCCGGAAGATTTTCGCGGAACAGAAATGGTGGACGCTTGGGATAGACGCAAGCGAGCGGCCGGTCGTGCGCTCGAGCCGGATTCGGTTCGTCGCCATGATTCGCGGGATGCCGCTCAAGATTCGCTACACCGTCAGCTATCCGGGCGACCGGGCCGAGAACAACCAGGTCGGCACGCAAAACCAGGCCGGGGTTGATTCCGAGCTGGCCACACTCGGGCTTTTCTCGCGCCAGATCTCGGGCCCAGCGAACAATCCCTACTTCCAGAATTTTCGCCCGATCGCGGAACTGGAAGGCGCGCCGATCCTGCTCGTCTGCCGGCTCGACGCGCCCACCGCCGCCATCGTTAGGCGCATGATCTCGGACGCGGTCGAGACCGAGAAGAACGGGCTCTGGGGCCGGGCGTACGTCGACGGCGCAGACCACAATTCCGGCGGCCTGGCCGAGGGTGACGAATGGCTGCGCAAGGTGGCGAAGGATTTACGCCAGAGCGGCGTCCCGGTGGTTTATGACGCCGGGCCGGAGTTGTTCCCGGCCGGGTTCCCGATGAGCGATTGCGCGCTCTATTATGGTTGGTACGCCGGGGGCGTGGCCGGGCCGTTTACCGATCCCGGTTTCGCCTTCACGCGCGGCGCGATCGCGGTCCACATCCATTCCTTTAGCGCCAACACCCTGCGGGCCGCGGACGCCAACTGGGTCGGGCCGCTCCTGGCAAAGGGCGCCGCGGCGTCGTTAGGCAATGTTTATGAGCCGTTCCTGCAACTGACCGCGCACCTCGACATTTTCAACGATCGGCTCCTCCACGGCTTCACCCTGGCGGAGAGCGCCTACATGTCGATGCGGGTCGTTTCCTGGATGAACGTGACGGTCGGAGACCCGCTCTACCGCCCCTATGCGAACTGGCTGCGGATCGACGCGAAACGTGAGAGCCGGAAGAAGAACGACTGGAAAATGTATCGCGATTTCGCAGTCCGGAACGGAAGGCTCGATGCCGAAAAATACCGCACCGCCCTCCGCTCCGCGGCGACGCGCGCCGGGAACGGCGCGATGCTCGAAGATCTCGGTGCGAGTGAGAAAGAGAGCGGTGATTTCGCCGCTGCCGCAAAGGATCTGGAAGCGGCGCGTTCGCTCTACCCGAAGCCGGTTGATCGAGCGCGCACCGCTCTCGCGGAAGTGGACGCGTTGCTCAGCGCCCGGGACAAACCCGGCGCCCTCGCCTTGATCGGAAAGATGCTGAGCGCGGCACCGGCCACCGCCGTTTCGGCCTTGTTCAAAAAACTGGAGGAGCAGATCAATCCCGCGCCCACCCCAGAGGTATCGCCCTAACGAGCAGTGACCGACGCCTGCCGGCGCGAGAAGTTTGGCAACGCCGACCGATCAACCTCACGGCTTCGCCGCGGGCGATGCACCGGGGCGACGGGTCTCGAGGCGAAAGATGGTTTCGCCGTCCTTCATCAGGTCGAGTTTATCGCGCGCGATCGTTTCCAGATAGGTCGGATCCGATTTCAGAAGGCTGACCTGCTTCGTCTGGCGCGCGAGAAGCGTTTTCTGCTCGGTCAACTGCGCCTGGAGCTGCTCGATTTCGGCCCGGCTTTGATTGAGCTTTTTGTAAGGCGGCAGGAAGAAGCTGATGATGAGGAGCCAGACGGCGACGAAGAGAAGCACGCGCAGAACGTGATTCATCCGCTGCCAGATGGTGGCCTCGCGTCGAGCCCGCAAATCGCCGTAACCGGTGCCGTCCACTAGCGCATTTTACCTCCGTAGGTTGCCTTGTCACCCAGTTCCTCCGCAATCCGCAGAAGCTGGTTATACTTCGCCACGCGATCGGTCCGGCAGAGCGAGCCGGTCTTGATCTGGCCCGCGTCCGTCGCCACCGCGATGTCGGCGATCGTCGTGTCCTCGGTCTCGCCGGAGCGATGACTGATGACCGCGGTGTAGTCATTTTGTTTCGCGAGGTCGATCGTGGCGAAGGTCTCGGTCAAGGTCCCGATCTGGTTCACCTTCACGAGAATGGAATTGGCCACTCCGCGCTCGATGCCTTTGCGCAAGAACTCGACGTTCGTCACGAACAGATCGTCCCCGACGAGCTGCACCTTGTCCCCGATCCGCTCGGTCAATTTCTTCCAGCCATCCCAGTCGTTTTCCGCGCAACCGTCCTCGATCGAGATAATCGGGAACTGCTCGCAAAGCGAGGCGTAATAATCGACCAGCTCGGCTGCCGTCCGCTTCGAGCCATCGGATTTCTTGAAAACGTAGGCGTTCGCTTCCTTATCGAAGAACTCCGAGGAAGCCGGGTCGAGCGCGATGAAGATATCCTGGCCTAACGAGTAACCGGCCTGCTCGACCGCGGCCGAGATGGATTCGAGCGCGTCCTCGACCGATTTCAGGTTAGGCGCGAAACCGCCTTCGTCGCCGATCGCGGTCGAGAGCCCGCGCTTTTTCAGCACGCTCTTGAGGGCGTGAAAAACCTCCGCGCCATAGCGGAGCGCTTCCGGGAAACTGGGCGCGCCTTTCGGCATGATCATGAATTCCTGGAAATCGATCGGCGCATCGGAATGCGCGCCGCCGTTGAGGATGTTCATCATCGGGACCGGGAGGACGTTGGCGCTCCCGCCGAGATAGCGAAAAAGCGGGAGATTTTCCGAGTCGGCCGCGGCATGCGCGACCGCGAGGGAAACGCCTAACAATGCGTTGGCGCCGAGTTTTTTCTTGTTCGGGGTGCCGTCGAGCTCGATCAGCTCGGCATCGACCTTGGCCTGCTCGTGCGCGTCGAGGCCGAGGAGGACGGGGGCGATCGTGTCGTTGACCGCGGCGACCGCCTTGCTCACTCCCTTGCCGCCGTAACGCTGCTTGTCGCCATCGCGCAATTCCCAAGCTTCATGCTCGCCGGTGCTGGCCCCGCTCGGGACCGAGGCCCGCCCGAAACCGCCCCCTTCGAGACGGACATCGACTTCGACCGTCGGGTTGCCACGCGAATCGAGAATTTCGCGCGCGCGAATTTTGCTGATGCTGGTGGCGGACATATCGTTAGGGATTAGCACTTGCCTGCCGCTCCGCAAATTCTTCTTTGCGCGCCGGGCGTCCCAGAGAACCGCGGGAGCGACGAATGGTTGGCCCGCTTTTCGGTAGGGCGAGACTCCCGGCATCGTGCGGGGCTCGATTTCCCGCTGGCATTGCCCGGAGTGGTGGCTAATCTGCCGACATGCGTTTGCAGAATGTGGCCGGGGCAATTTTTTTAGTGCTCGTGTGCAGCGCGCTGGCTCAGCCGACCGCCACGCCCGCGCCCAGCGCGAGCCCGGCTGCGGCCGTCGCTGCCACGGCCTCGCCCGCCGCGCACTCTCCTGCGACGGGCGATCTTTCGGCCGACGCGAAAACGCAGGCGGTCAAGACCGACGCGATCACGATCCCGACTCCGGGTGAACTTTTCGCCGCGCTCGCGAAGCCGGCCAAACCGGACTGGGCTTCCCGTTATCGCGGGCCGATCGCGATGAATTACAAAACCCGCGCGCAGATCGCGCTCAACCTCGGCGGCCTGATCGCGGACGGCTTCATCGCGATCGAAGCGCAGGATACGCAGCAGGTAAAAAATGTCGGCGGCGACATCGTGAAAATGGCAAAGGCGCTCGGGGTGAGCGAAAACATTTTGGCTCGCGGCAACAGCATCAACCAGTTCGCCGAGAACGATGAGTGGAGCACGCTGCAGGAGGAACTCGAGGCGACGCAGAACGAAGTGAAAGCCTCCATGCAATCGCACCGCGACCAGGATCTCGTCATCCTCGTCAGCCTCGGCGGCTGGATTCGCGGGACTGATGTGGTGAGCAGCGTGATCTCAAAAAATTACGACGCAAAACTGGGGCAAATCCTGCGGCAACCGGAGTTGCTTCACTTCATTCGCTCGAAGATCGGGCAAATTTCGCCGGAGATGCAGGCCGATCCGCTGGTCAAAAGCGTGGATGGGCAGTTGCTCGCGATCGAGCAGATGGTGGCGAAGCCGTTCGGAGAACCGCTCACGGCCGCGGAGGTGACGAAATTGAACCAAAGCGTGAACAAACTTCTCCAGGAAATTCAAAGGAAGGAACCATGAGGCCTCGTTTTCGTTTCATCCTTCTCCTCCTCCTCACGCTCGCCCGGCCGACCCTGGCGGAGACCGACCAGGAAGTGGCGGCCCGCTCGGTCGCGCTCGAGCTGGCCGGCGCCTTTGCGAACGATGGCTTCAAGTTGCGCGACGGGCATTGGGCCGGGACGCTTGCGCCCAACGAAAGCAAGGTCATCGCGGTTAACCTCTACGCCGGGAACGAATACTGGTTTGCGGTCGGCGCGACGGACAAGGCGAAAAAGCTGGCGATTGAACTCTTTGATGAAAAAGGTGCCCCGGTCACGACGGAAAATTTTAACTCCGGTACAAAAGCCGCTGTTGGATTCCCGGTGACCAATAGCGGCGAGTACTTTATTCGGGTGCGGCTGGACGAAGGCGACCCGGCGGGGGTCTGCTTCGTTTACAGCTACAAATGAAACTCCATTACATCCTGGGATGCGCCATCGGCCTGCTCCTGGCGGCGGGTTGTGCGTCGTCGATTAAAAAGCCTGACTTTTCCGGCACGACCGGCGCCTGGTATTCGGTCGCGGCCAGCGAAACCCCGTTTTACCGTTATGGCCCGCAGCAGGGTAATGGGCCGGACCAGAAGCTGCCCCGGGACTCGATCATGAAAGTGATCCGGCCTTCGTTCGGCTATGTCAAAGTGCAGTTGCAGGATGGAGAAAACGGCTACGTCGCGAGCGAAGACATTCGCCCGGCCGGCGCTGCTCTCGTGGCGGAGAAACTCGCGCCGCCCCCCACCCCGGCGCCTGCGCCCGTCCTCGCCAGCCAGGGCGAACAATTTCAGCTCGATTCCAATGATCCGCGCCTGATCGCGCCGCCGGAACCGCTCCCTGAATCCTCGCCCGCGCCGGAGTTCCGCTACTAGCGCCACGCCCGCGCCGAGCTCTTCGTTAGGCAGCATCGTCTCCGCGTTCCGGCAGAAACATCGACACCGCGCGCGCGTCGACTGCTTTCCGCCAGCAGGAAAGTTCATTGTCGCGGGACGCGACAACCAGCACGCGGGACGCGCGCTGGCAAAGGCGTCCCGCCTTTGTGGACTTTCGGATCTCGCCTGCGGGTTTGCCCCGCCGCCATCCTCAGCATGACAAGCGGACGGCTCTGTTTAGTATTGCACCGGGCAAGCCGATTCGCGTAGACCACAGCGCCCCGCGCGGGGTTGTCCGGTCCATTATGTTTTCGCTCCAAATTTTTTTCGAAGGCTACGTCCAGGGCGTGGGGTTTCGCTGGTCGGTCAAGAACGTGGCCAAAGGCTTCGACGTCACCGGCTGGGTGCGCAACCTGCCGGATGGCCGGGTCGAGATGCAAGCCGGCGGCGAAGAAGCGGAAGTGCGCGCCTTCGTCGAGGCGATCGGGCAAAGCGAACTCCGCGCTCATATTCAAAAGCAATCGGAAACCGTCCTGAGCACGCCGCCCGAAACGCGCGGTTTTGAAATTCGCCATGACTGAGCCGGCGGTCAGAGTCGAGGGCCTGACGAAAGTCTTCCCGATCCCTTTTCGCCGGAACCGGCTGGTCGCGGTGCGAAGCCTCGACCTCGCGGTCGCGCCCGGCCAGGTTTACGGGCTCCTCGGGCCTAACGGATCGGGCAAAAGCACCACCTTGAAAATCATTCTCGGCCTGGTCGCGCCGACCAGTGGCACGACGAAGATCTTCGGACGCGACAGCCGGGGAGTGCGGAGCCGCGAAGCGGTCGGATTCCTCCCGGAGAATCCCTATTTTTACAAATACCTGACCGGGCTGGAGACGCTTCGGTTCTACGGCAAACTCTGCGGCCTGCGCGGCGCCAGGCTGACGACCCGGACGAATGAACTGCTCGACCTGGTCCGTTTGCAAGGGGCGCGCGATCGCCGGCTGGGCGGCTATTCCAAGGGAATGTTGCAGCGCATCGGATTGGCCCAGGCGCTCCTCCAGGAACCGAAACTGGTCGTGCTCGATGAACCGACCGCCGGGGTCGACCCGGAGGGATCGCGGGAGATTCGCGACCTGATTCTCGACCTGAAAGGGCGCGGTATCACCGTCCTGCTCTCGTCGCATCTCCTCGCGCAGGTCCAGGAGATTTGTGATCGCGTCGGCATCCTCGCGCAGGGCGTGCTCGTGCGGGAAGGCCGGGTCGAAGATCTGCTCGCGATCGAGAGCCAGACCGAGCTGATCCTGGAGAACGCCACCCCGGAAGTCCTCGCCCAGATCAAGGAACTTCTCGGCCGCTCAAGCACGCGCCTGGTCGAGCAGCGCCAGCCACACACCACCCTCGAGCGTCTTTTCCTCGAGGCAACCGCCCTGCCGCCGGGGGAACAGCCATGAGTGCTCCACGCCATCGCGCTTTCTCTCTTTTCCGGGTCGCCGCGCTGACCGGCAACACCTTTACCGGCCTCGTTCGGCTGAAGGTTTTCTACGTTCTCCTCCTCTTCGGGCTCCTCCTGATCGGGAATTCCATTTTCATGGCGAAGCTGACCTTCCAGCAGGAATTCCAGGTCCTGAAAGATGTCTCGTTAGGCGCGATGAGCATCTTCAGCTCGCTCCTCGCGATCGTGGCCACGGCCCAGCTCCTCCCGCGCGACCTGGAGGATCGCACCATCTACACCATCCTGGCCAAGCCGGTCCCGCGTTACGAATATCTCCTCGGCAAACTGGCCGGCGTCCTTCTCCTCCTCGTCCTCAGCCTGCTCGCGATGAGCGCGCTTTTTCTTGTTCTGCTTTTCGTCAGGGAACAGATCGTCCTCGCGGAAACCCTCCGGCAAAGCGCCGGGCTCCCGCCCGCCCAGGTCGAGGAAGCGCTCGCCGGGGTCCGGGCCACCGCCTTCACCGCCGACCTGCTCCCGGGGATCGTGATTATTTTCCTGAAGGCCGCGCTCCTCGCCTCGCTCACCCTCTTCATCTCCACCTTCGCCAGCTCGAACATCTTCACCATCGTGATCATGGTTTTCATTTATTTCATCGGCCATCTCCAGGCGACGGCCCGCACTTACTGGCTCGAGGAACACGGCGCCGGCTGGCTCGCCCGGGCTCTCCTCGGTCTCGTCGCACTCGCCTTTCCCGATCTCCAGCTCTTTAACCTGGTCGACGACCTCGTTGCCGGGACCGCCATCCCGCTCGCGCTCTTCACGAAGACGGCCGTGCTCGGGTGCGTCTACATCTCAGTCTATCTTTTCTTCGCCTGGATCGCATTTCACGGGAAAGAACTATGATCCGTGGGGCTCTCGTCGCGTTCCTCCTGCTCGCCTTTGGCGCCATGCGTCTGCCGATCGAAGCCGCGCTCACCGCGCAACATCGCAGCGCCTATTTCCATGGCACGGAGCTCGGGCTCGACCTGCGCGAACAGATCGGGCAGCTCGGGTTTCTCGCGGCCTTGAGCGGGTTTCGCTCGCTCGTCGCGGACGTGGTTTTCATCCAGGCAAATGTTGCGTGGGAGCATATGGAGTGGGGCCGGCTCCTGCTCCTTTTTCGCCAGGCGACCACCCTCCAGCCGCGCTCGATCAAGTACTGGGACATGGCCGCCTGGCACATGGCCTGGAACGCGAGCGTGGCCGCGCTCCGCGACCCGAATTTGCCTAACGACGCGGTCCGCCGCCAAGCCCAGCAGGAGTATTTTGCCCTCGGGCGCGATTTTCTCGAGCGCGGGATCAGGAACAACCCGGACCGCCCGCAGCTCTACGAATCGCTTGCCCGGCTCTATCGGGACAAGCTGCAGAACCACGCGGCCGCGGCCAAATATTACGCGAAAGCGGCTGCGTTCCCGGGCGCGCCCGAGTATAATGAACGCTTCGCCGCCTACGAGCTTTCCAAGGTTCCTGGCCGCGAACGAGAGGCTTACACCGCGTTGCGGGATTTGTATGATCGTGGCCCGCACCAGCGGCTGCCCACGCTGCTGCAGCGGCTGAAATTTCTCGAAGACAAACTCGATATTCCCTTGGATAAAAGAATTCCGGACGCGGAGCGTTAAGATAGCCCGATGCGATTTGCCATCCTCAGCGATATCCACTCGAACCTCGAAGCCCTCGAGGCCGTGCTGGAGGACGCTCGCGCCCAGGCGTGCACCCACTTCGTTTGCCTCGGCGACGTCGTCGGCTACAACGCCAACCCGAGCGAATGCGTCAAGATCATCCAGGACCTCGAATGCCCGGTCGTGAAAGGGAACCACGACGAGCAGGCCTCGATCGCCGCTTCAACTGAGGGCTTCAACGAGCTGGCCGAGGAAGCGATCGGCTGGACTCGCGATCATCTTTCTGCCGACGAGAAAGCCTGGCTGGCCGATCTGCGCCTGACGCGGCAGGTGCGCGATTTCACCATCGTGCACGCCACTCTCGATACGCCCGGGCAGTGGGGCTACGTCTTTAACGACCTCGACGCCATCGCCAGCTTCACCTACCAGCACACCTCGCTTTGTTTTTTCGGGCACACCCATTGGCCGACCGCTTTCGTGCGCGATGACGCCGTCCGCCGCATCCCGGTCGGGCAGATCGTGCTCGCCCCCGGAAAAAAATATTTCATCAACGCCGGCAGCGTCGGCCAGCCGCGCGACCGCGATTGGCGCGCCGCCTACTGCATCTTTCACACCGACCGGCAGGTCATCGAGCAACGCAGGGTCCGCTACGACCTCGAGACCGCGCAGAAAAAAATCCGCGCCGCCGGGTTGCCCGATCGGCTGGCCGACCGGTTGGCGGCGGGCCGCTAGCGAATTGCTGATTGTTGAATTCTGATTGTTGATTGGAAGCCGCGCAGGCACGGATGGACTTCGCTCCTTGAAATCAGCAATTCGGTCAATTCTCATCATCAAGCCGAGTTCGTTAGGCGACGTCGTCCATACCCTGCCGGCGGCCGCGCTCCTGCGCGAGGCGTATCCGGAGGCGGACATCACCTGGGTCATCAATCCCGAGTGGGCGCCGCTCCTGCGCGGGAATCGTTGCGTCGATCACGTTCACATTTTTCCCCGGGGCGAACTGGGCGGCTTCGGGCTGGCGAAGAATCTTCTTCCCTGGCTGCGGCAGACGTCCCGGCTGCGCCCGGACGTTGCGCTGGATTTTCAGGGGCTGCTCCGGAGCGCGCTGATCGGGAAGCTGAGCCGGCCCGGCCTTTTCTACGGGATGAGCGATGCGCGCGAAGGGGCGCGAAATTTTTACCAACACGTCGCCGCGGTCGATCGCGAGGCGCACGCGGTCGAACGCTACCTCGCGCTGGTCGAGGCTTTCGGCGTGCCGATCAAGGGGCCCTTGCGCTTTCCGATGCCAACCGGGGATCTCGTCCAGCGCTTCGATGAGGACGAGCCGTTCGTCCTGCTTCATCCCTTTGCGCGCGGCTCGAAAAAGTCGCTCAGCGACCTGGCGGTGGAGGAATTCTGCCACGCCCTCGCGCCGCAGCGGCTCGTCCTCGTCGGCCGCACGAAGCGCGACCTCCCGGTCCCCGACAACTGCATCAACCTGCTCAATCACACCAGCATCCTGCAACTCATCTGGCTCATCCGCCGCGCGCGTTTCACGATCAGCGTCGACAGCGGCCCGATGCACATCGCCTCTGCCCTAACGAACAACCTGCTCTCCATCCACACTTGGAGCGACCCGCGAAAAGTCGGTCCCTATAACGAGAACGCCTGGATCTGGAAAAACGGCGAACTCCTGCGGGTGCGCGACCTCCCGGCGCCGGCGCCAAAGCGCGTCAGGAGCCGTCCCTTTCGGCCGGCTGATGTCAAAAGCCTGCTCCCTCTTCTCCGCGAACATCTTCGCTGAGACTTCCCGCTGCCATCGCGTTCCGGGCGAGGAACGGCACGTCGTTTCCATGGGAGAGATCCCTCTCCGCGCTTCGCCGGCTCGGGATGACAAATGAAGTTGGCGCCTCGGCGATCGCCTTGGCGGTCAGGAGCTGCGCCGGCGGAGGACGAACTCGGCCAGCGGAAGATCTGCGGGATGCGTGATTTTGAAATTTGGTTCATCGTTAGGCACGAGGATGACCTGGCCGGCGACGTGTTCGATGGCTGAGATTTCGTCGGTCACTTCGAGGGCTGAGGCGCTGATCGCGGCGTAGGCCTGGACCAGCAAAGCCCGACGAAAGATCTGCGGCGTTTGCACTGCAAAGAGATTCGCCCGCTCCGCCCCGCCAATCACAACTTGGTCCGCATTGACCCGCTTGAGCGTGTCGACGACTGGCGCGGCGCTGGCCGCTCCGCCATGGACGCGCGCCGCGGCGAAGATGCGCTCGATCAATTCCGGCGCGATGAGCGGGCGGGCCGCATCGTGCACCGCGACGAATTCGGACGTCGCGCCGAGCTGTTCGAGTCCGCGGCTGACCGAGTCCTGCCGGCGTTCACCGCCGGGGATGACGGCCGTGACTTTCGCAAAATTCTCACGGCGGACGAGCTCTTCGAAATCCGCGAGACGCTCCGCACGCCCGACCAGGATGATCTCTGCGACGGAAGCGGTCTGCTCGAAGGCGGCGATGGCATGCGCCAGCACCGGCCGGCCGGCGAGCAGTGCAAAGAGTTTATCGAAACCCATCCGCCGGCTGCTGCCACCGGCGACGATGATCGCACTCAGCATGGCGGCGCCTCGTCAGGCGAGCTGCTTCTGCACTTCCTGGCTGAGCGTTTTGCCGTCGACTTTCCCCGCCACTTTCGGCCCGAGCGCTTTTATGACCGCGCCCATCTGGGCACGCGAGGTGGCGCCGAGTTCCGCGATCGTTTCGCGCACGATCCGCGCGAGATCATCCGCGCTCATCGCGGCCGGCAGGTAGCCGCTCAAAATCGCGAGCTCGCTTTTTTCTTTCTCCGCGAGCTCGGGCCGGCCGCCTTTCTCGAAGCTCTCGATCGAATCCTGGCGCTGCTTGACCTGTTTGCGAATGACCTGCGTCGCCTCGGCTTCGTCCAATTCGCCGTCGGCGCCCGATTTCTCGATCGCGGCATACTTGAAGGCGGACTTCAGCATTCGAAGCACGCCGAGGCGGGCCGCATCCCTGGCCCGCATCGCGTCTTTCAGGTCGGAATCGATTTGCCGGGCCAGAGACATAAGATGTCGTTAGGCGAGGGCGAGCTCGCGCGCAACTGGACGGCGCGGCCGCGGCAGGGGCTGATTGGGTTGGGTCGCGCCGACTTCGAGCCAGCCGGCCTCGTCGAAAAACCAAACGCGCCGGTCGAGTTTCACGAACAGAGAGCGGCTGGCGGCGA
>JBBSLW010000025.1:0-21310 GCA_038233495.1 Chthoniobacterales bacterium
ATCGCGATCCTGCGCTCGATCGGTTACCGGCGCGGCGACATCAGCGGGATTTTTCTCTGGCAAGGCGCGATGATCGCGGGCGCCGGGTCGCTCGTCGGTTGCGTGGCGGGCGCGCTTCTCACCCTCGGGGTTTCGCACATCCCGATCCGGGTGCGCGGGCTGATCTATGCCAACCATTTTCTCGTCACCTGGGACTGGCGGCATTATCTCTGGGCCACCCTGCTCGCGATCATCGCGGTCGCGATCGCGAGCTATGTCCCGGCGCGCCGGGCCGGGCTGCTCTCGCCGGTTGCCACGCTTCGCGGGACGGGTGGTTAGGATTTGCGTTGTCGGGCAGGGGCGCCCCGGCGATCATGTGGCATGAAATTATTGCTGCTTCTCGCTCTCGTGGCGACGCTTCCGTTGACCGCCTGCACGAGTTTTACGCGACGAGGTGAAACGATGACCGAGATCCCGCCGCACGATTCCGCGGTGCGCGATGAGATTCCCGCCGAAGGCGGGCGCAAGATCCCGGTCGTGCGGACGTATAACCCCTAACGACGACGCCCGAAGATTGTCAGCGGGGCGTCGCCTCCTCTGCAGGTAGGCCGCAATGTCATGCGTTGGGGCTGGTGACCGGAACCAGTCTAAATCGCGGCGTGGATCTCTTCGAGGATCTCGCGCAGGCCGTAGCGGAAATTCCAGTCCGGATAATGCGCGCGGAATTTCCGCACATCGCTGATCCACCAGATGTGGTCGCCGATCCGGTTGTCCTCGACGTATTCCCAGGAAAGTTTGCGGCCGCTGATTTCCTCGCAGAGCTGGATCGCCTCCAGCATCGAGCAATTGCAATGGCGGCTCCCGCCGAGGTTGTAGACCTCGCCGACGCGCGGCGCCCTAACGAAAGCGGCAAAGGCCGCGACGAGGTCGAAGCTGTGGATGTTGTCGCGCACCTGTTTGCCCTTGTAACCAAAGACGCGATACGGCCGGCCGCTCACCGTGCACTTCATCAGGTAGGAGAGGAAGCCGTGCAGCTCCGTCCCGGCATGCGCCGGACCCGTTAGGCAACCGCCCCGGAAACAGGCCGTCGGCAACCCGAAGTAGCGGCCGTATTCCTGCACCAGGACGTCGGCCGCGACTTTCGAGGCGCCGAAGAGCGAGTGTTTCGTCTGGTCGATGCTCATGTTTTCCGAGATGCCCGGCTCGTATTCGTGGCTCGGCTCGATCTCCCAGCGCAGCGCGAGCTCGCGCAGCGGGAGGCGATTTGGGGTGTCGCCGTAGACCTTGTTTGTGGAGGTGAAAACGAAAGGCGTTTCCGGGCAGAAATTCCGGGCCGCTTCCAGGAGATTGAGCGTGCCGTTGGCGTTGACCGTGAAATCCATCTGCGGATCGCGCGCCGCCCAGTCGTGCGACGGCTGCGCCGCGGTGTGCACGATCGCGGCCAGTTTGCGCCCGTGCTCCTGGAAGAGCGCGTTGACCGCCGCGGCATCGCGGATGTCGATCTCGTGATGCTCGTAATCGGGAATCGTGGCCTGCAATCCCTCGCGCGTTTTGCGGGTGGACGCTTCCGCGCCGAAAAACTGCTGCCGCAGGTCATTGTCGATCCCGACCACCGGGCGCCCTTCCTGCGCGAAATGCCGGACCGTTTCCGAGCCGATCAGGCCGGCCGAGCCGGTCACGAGAACGGTGCCAGACATATCGTTAGGCGGATTCGCCCAGCATCCAGGTCAACTTCCCGTTAGGCGGATTCACCCGGCTAGCGGGAAACTCCGGGTCGCCGGCCAGGACACGTTCCAGGACCTGCGGGTTCTTATCGGCGTGGGCGAGGAAGAGGACTTCGCGCGACTGATTGAGCAAAGGCAGGGTCATGGTCAGACGCCAGGCTTCAAGTTTCGGGACGTGATTGGCCACCACCCGCGGCTGAACTTCGTTCAGCGCCGCGGTTCCCGGGAAAAGCGACGCGGTGTGGCCGTCGTCCCCCATCCCGAGCAGCATTAGGTCATGGCGATAAATCGTCTCGCCCCGCTGGATCGCGAGGAGCGCGAGGTCGTCGTCGTATTCCTGCGCCGCGAGCGGCGGATCGATCTCGCCGCGCAGGCGCATGACCGACGTCTCCGGGATCGATTGCGGATCAAACAACGACTCCCGCGCCATCCGGAAGTTGCTCTCCGCGTCGTCTGGCGGGACGCAACGTTCGTCGCCAAAAGTGAACCGGACCCGCTCCCACGGGAGATCGCGCGCCATCCGCCCGAACTCCGCATAGACCGGCCGCGGCGTGTTCCCTCCCGAAAGGGCGATCCGGAATTCGCCCCGTTCGGCGAGCGCGGTGCGCGCCAGGGCGAGAATGAACGCGGCCGCGTCGGAAACAAAATTTCCGGTGCGAATAACCTCGGGTGACATGGGGAGAAGAGCGCGCCGCTAGATGGCGCAGTGCGAGCGGCCGTGCTTCTCCAGGTAGCGCTGATGATATTCTTCCGCCCGATAGAAGGTCGGCGCAGCTTCGATCTGGGTCACGATCGGGCGGCGAAAACGCTCGCTCTTCTCGAGTTCGGCTTTCTTCGCTTCCGCAGCCTGCTGCTGTTCAGGCGAATGGTAGAAGACGACCGAACGATATTGCGACCCGATATCAGGTCCCTGGCGATCGCGCGTCGTCGGGTCGTGATTGCTCCAGAAAACATCGAGCAACTGCTCGTAGGAGACCTGGCTGGGATCGAATTCCACCTCGACCACTTCGGCGTGGCCGGTCTCGTGACTGCAGACATCCTCATAAGTCGGGTTTTCCGTCGCGCCCCCCGCGTAACCGCTCGTCGCGGCGGAGACGCCCTTGATGTTGCGAAACATTTCCTCGACACCCCAGAAACAACCGGCGCCAAAAGTCGCTTTTTCAATGCTCATGCGACCAACATGAAACGAGATGGAAGCAGGCGCAACCGGCCTCGCCTAACGACTCCGCCGCCGCGGTAGCGCGAGACTCCGTCGAGCTGAGGGCGACGTCGCTCAAACTCGACGGAGTCTCCCCCTACCGAGACCGGATTTCTTCCCGCTCGATCGCTCTTGAGCGGGCGCCGTGTCCAATATTCAGCGCGGCATCTCGCTCAATTCCTCCACCCAAACCAACTCACACGCACCGTTTCCCCGATCGGTGCGGCTGAGCGAACTGCGCCAGCGCTCGATCCCCGGTCCGGTCGCTTCCACCAGTAAACCGGAGAGATGAATCAGCTGACCCACGCGCAGCGATTTGCACCGGGTCGCGATCGCGGCGGTCGACGGGATGAGATGCAAGTTGGTCGAGTGCGCGACGATCTCCTCGGCCGGGATCGTCGGCACGCCCTGATATTCATAATAATAAAAACGCGCCGCCTGGCTGATCGCGAGCCGGTCGAGCACTGCCTGATCGGACATTGCACCCCAGCCGACCGCGAGAATCAATCGGCACGAGCGCGCGCGCTCCGGTCGTAGCGGTAGATTTTGCGGTGCAGGACGCGGGCATTGAGGGAAAACTCGGCCAGCGGCTTGAGCTGGAATTTCCGGCAGGCAAAAGTGGCGTCGTTAGGCGGATTGCGTTGCACCGGTTTACTCGGCCACGAGCACGCCGGGCGGATATGCGAAGGGCGCGCTGACCCTGCACATAGGCTTAGTAAGCGAGAGCGATGAGGGTAAGGAAAGAGAGCGCTTTCAATTTCCGACCCTCGTGTAGCAGGTTGGGTGCTAACGAGTTGCGAACGTTTTTCTGCCCGCGCCAGGAGCGGTCAGGGTGGGATGCGGAGAGCGCCAATCTTTTCCGGGGAGCGCGGGCGCCTCGCCCGCGGGGTTCGGCACCCCGCCGAACGCCGGCACGAGGAACCAGTTCGGGGCCAAAGAAACTCCCCGCCGAGAGGAATGTATTCCGTTGGCGTCGTCTGGATTCGTTTTTGTTCGCGCGGACTCCGGACGGGTGTCCCGCGAGGCGCGGGACACTGCGGGCGGGGCGCCCGCGCTCCCCGGGGAAGTTTTGCACGCCGCCCGTGAAGTCGATTCGTCCCGCTGGCGTGCTGCGCCGCGCGAAGATTTACATTACCATCCCGCCGTCCACGGTCAGGACCTGGCCGGTGATGTACTTCGCTTCCGGGGCGGCGAGGAAAGCGACGGCCGCCGCGATGTCCGCGCCTTCGCCGAATTTTCCGAGCGGAATTTTTGTGAGCACGGCTTCCTTGACCTGGTCGGGCAGGACTTCGGTCATGTCGGTCACGATAAATCCGGGCGCGACCGCGTTCACGGTGATCCCGCGGCTGGCCAGTTCGCGCGCGAGCGATTTCGTTAGGCCTATGAGGCCGGCCTTGCTCGCGGCGTAGTTGGCCTGGCCCGCGTTGCCCGTGAGGCCGCTGATCGAGCTGATGTTGATGATGCGCCCGCTGCGTTGCTTGATCATCGCGCGCATCACCGCCTGCGTGAAGCTGAAGGCGCCTTTCAGGTTGGTGTCGATGACCGTTTCCCAATCGTCCATCGACATTCGCATGCTCAGGCCGTCGCGGGTTACGCCGGCGTTGTTGATCAGAATGTCGACCCGCCCGAAGTCTTCCAGGATCTTCGCGCCGGTTTGCTGGACGGCGGCGTGATCGGCGATATCGACGGCGTAGGCTTTCGCAGCCTCGGCGTGCGCAGTGTTGATCTCATCCGCGGTCCGCTGAGAGGTGGCCTCGCTCCGACTGACCGAGGCGACGCGTGCTCCTTCGTTCGCCAAACGGAGCGCGATGGCGTGCCCGATCCCCCGCCCCGCGCCGGTCACGATCGCGACCTGATTTTCAAATCTCATGAGCAAATCCTAACCGCAGAGACCGCCGAGATCGCAGAGGAAAAACAAAATTTCATTCTTGTCTCCGCGCGCTCCACGTCCGCTGCGGTTGAAACTGAACTTCAATCGACTACGGCTTGAGGTCGTTCTTCACGATCTTGCCGTCCTTCATCACGAAAAAAACGCGCTCGGTCGCAGTGGTATCCGCGGTCGGGTCGCCCGGCATCGCGATGATGTCGGCGAGTTTCCCTTTCTCGAGCGTGCCGAGTTTGTTCGCAACGCCGAAGAGTTCCGCGTCCACCGAAGTGGCGCTGAGCAGGGCGTCGATCGGCTTCATGCCGAGGCCGGTCATGAGGGCGAATTCCTTCGCGTTCTGTCCATGCGGGAAAACAGCGGCATCGGTCCCGAAGGAGATCTTCACGCCAAGCTTGACCGCGTTGCGAAACATTTCCGAACGCGCGTCGGCGGCGGCTTTCGCCTTCGCCTGAATCGCGGGCGGATACTGGGTCAGCTTCGGCATGATCCAATCCGTCGCCAGCAAGGTGGGCGTCAGATACGTCCCCTTTTGTTTCATCAAAGAGAGGGTGTCCGGTTTCAAAAACGAGCCGTGCTCGATCGAATCGACACCGGCGTTGATCGCCTCCTTGGCCGCTGAGTCGCCGTGACAATGGACCGCAACTTTCTTGCGCAGCCGATGGGTCTCGTCGACCAGGGCCGCCATTTCCTCGGGAGTGAATTGCGGGACGTCGACTTCATCGGCTAACGAGAGGACGCCGCCCGAGACCGCAGCCTTGATCACGTCCGCGCCGTTCTTCACTTCGAAGCGAATGGCCTTGCGGATCGCATCCGGTCCGTCCGCGATGCCGTTGGCCCAGGGTTCCGCGCCGAAAAGCATGTCGCGAAAACCATTCGTGCCATCGAAATGGCCGCCGGTCGCGCCGATCCCGTGGGTCGCGACGAGCATGCGCGGGCCGGGCAGGATGCCTTCGTTAATCGCGTTCCGGAGCGAGACATCGGGGAAGTCGTGCGAATTCGGGAAGCCGCTTCCGAGGTCGCGCACGCTGGTGAAGCCGGCTTCGAGCGTAGCTTTCGCGTTCGGGATCATCTCGAGCGCGAGCTGTGAAATATTCTCATCCAGCATGCGCAGGCGGAGGTCGTTGTAGTTGCCGGAGAAATCGAAAGTAAGATGGGTGTGCGCGTCCATGAAGCCGGGCGAAAGCGTGGCGTCGCCGAGGTCAATGACCCGGGCGTTCTCCGGGATGGCGACGTTGCTCCCGGCGGCGGTGATGAGGTTGCCTTCGATCACGACGACGCCATTCGAGAGGATCGTTTTTGATTTGCCATCGAACAGGCGGGCCGCCTTGAGCGCGATGACGGAGGCCGGGGCCGGAGAGACCGTGGGCGCGGGAGTTTGCGCGCCTAACGAGTGAGCGAAGAGGAGGCTGCCGAGTGCGGAGAGTGCAGGAAAGCGAAGAAGCGAATGCATCGGGGCGGTATAGGGAGTGGACCCGGAGAAAGCAAGCGGCGTCTCGACATTCCCGATTTGTCGCTAGAATGAGGACGTGCCCACGCTGCAACGCCCTAACGACTGATGGCCGGCGAGTGGATTCAATCCTATGTCCCGGCCCGGCTCGATCGCCTGCCCTGGAGCCGGTATCACTGGCTCCTCGTTTTCGCGCTCGGCGCGACCTGGATTCTCGACGGGCTCGAGGTGACCCTGGCTGGATCGGTCGGCGCGATCCTGACCCACCGCGAGACGCTCCATCTGAGCGCTACGCAGGTAGGCGCGAGCGCGACTTTCTACCTGATCGGCGCAGTGCTCGGCGCGATCGGCTTCGGCCACGCAACCGATCGCCTTGGCCGCAAACGCCTCTTCTTCATCACCGTCGCGGTCTACCTCGGCGCGACGGCCGCGACCGCGTTCTCCTGGAATTTCGCCAGCTACGCCTTTTTCCGGGCTCTGACCGGCGCCGGAATCGGAGGAGAATACGCCGCGATCAATTCCGCGATCGACGAGCTGATTCCGGCGCGCGTCCGGGGCCGGGTCGCCCTGATGATCAACGGCTCCTACTGGATCGGCGCGGCGCTCGGCGCGGGCGCGACGGTCTGGCTGCTCGATCCCGGGCGGCTCCCGGTCTGGTTAGGCTGGCGATGCGCCTTTGGGATCGGCGCGGTCCTCGGCTTGGTCGTGATCTTTTTCCGCCGCTGGATCCCGGAAAGCCCGCGCTGGCTCATGATTCATGGGCGGAACGATGAGGCGGAAAAAATCGTCGACGACTTCGAGCGAAGATCCGGGCCTAACGAACTCGCGCCCCACACCGAGGCGCCGACGCGGATTCGCACCCGCACCCATACGCCGTTGCGCGAAATCTGGCATGCGATCGTGCACGAGCATCGCCGGCGCGCCTGGCTCGGCTTCATCCTCATGTTGACGCAGGCCTTTTTCTATAACGCGATCTTCTTCACCTATCCGCTCGTCCTGATGAAATTCTACGACGTGCCGGCGGAACGGGCCGGGCTTTACCTGCTGCCCTTCGCGCTCGGAAATGTGCTCGGGCCATTCGTGATCGGACATCTTTTCGACACCCTCGGACGGAAGCCGATGATCACCGCGACCTATGTCATCTCGGGCCTCTTGCTTGCGCTGACCGGCTGGCTTTTTCACGCCGGAATGTTGACCGCGCAAACCCAGACGCTCGCCTGGATGGTGATCTTCTTCGTCGCCTCGGCGGCCGCGAGTTCGGCTTACCTGACGGTGAGCGAGATTTTCCCGCTCGAGATTCGGGCCTTCGCGATCGCGATCTTCTACGCGATCGGCACTCTCGCCGGCGGGGTGGGCGCGCCGATCCTTTTCGGATTCATCATCGGCACAGGCTCGAAGACGGGTCTCTTCCTCGGCTACCTGGCGGGCTCGGAACTCATGATCATCGGCGGAGTGACGGAAGCCTGGCTCGGGGTGCGCGCGGAGCGGCAGCCGCTGGAAAAAATCGCCGCGCCGCTCTCGAGTCGCGACTAACGAGTGGGTGTCGCGAATCATCTGGGGAGCACGGGCTATTAGCCCGTTGGTTCGGCGAGTCTCGCCGAACAGGCTTGGAAACTGTGCACCGCCAAACCATGGAGCCGACATCTCTCGAAAAGTTCGTGCTGGGTAACACCCAGCACCAACGGGCTGACAGCCCGTGCTCCCCGGAGGAAGATCTTGCCTCTCGTTAGGCGGAGACCGTCAGCTCGGTCCGATGCAGCGAGCCAGCCGGGGTGAGCTGGCTCGATTTGAGATGGAATGAATCGATCGGAACAAGGCCGGCATCGAAATCGGCGTGGGCGCGCAGAAAAGGTTGAAGCGCTCCGGCGGAAATGTCCTGGCAACGCGCCAGGGTGAGGTGGGGATGCCACGGGCGCAGGTCGGCCTCGACTCCGGCCGCGAGTGCGGCGTCGATCACGCGCTTGTGCAGTTGGAAGAGGTGCGGATGCCCGGCGCCGACTCCGAGCCAGAGAATCTTTGGCGATCCCTTTGCAGGGAAAACGCCGAGGCCGACGAGTGGCAGAAAGAAGCGGTGAAAGCGAATGGCGCGCAGCCCGGCGCTCAATCGTTCCTCCGCTTCCGGCGCGACGTCGCCGAGAAAGGCAAGGGTCAGATGGATCTGTCCCGGGTCGACCCAGCGGAGCCCCGGCAGCGGGGTTTGTAGACTAACGAGCGTGGAGACGACGGCCGCGGGCGGCTCCAGACTAACGAAAAGCCGTTTCCCACGCACCGGCCGGGTTCAGTTTTCGCTCAGCTCCGCGGCGCTCGCACTCGCGCCACCGAGGCGGGTGAGCCAGCCCGGCAGGCGGCTCTCGGAGCGCGCGTCCTCGCCGGATTTCATTTCATCACCTTCCACGCCGACCGGGCCGGGCAGGACGCGGTTGACCAGTTTCATGACTTCGCCGGTGAGGCTGGGGAAGAGCGCGTTGCCGATGATTCCGGCGCGCGCCGACAGGCCAATGATGAGGGCCGCCTGACCGTGCCGGCAGGCCTCGACGATTTTGCGCGCGGCGCGATCGGCGTCCACTGCCGCGAGGGGCACGGCGGTGGAGAGCGAGAACCAGGTGTATTCCGCGCCGTGATTGCCCTTGAATTTCGCGTGCACCTGCGAGCCGGTGCGAAGCAGCCCGGGCGTGACGGTGGTGATGCGAATGCCGTCGCACGCGAGCTCGGCGCGGAAGGCATCGGAGAGCCCGACGAGGGCAAATTTGCTTGCGCTGTAGGCGGAGAGATGCGGCACCGCCACTTTCCCGCCGACCGAGGCGATGTTGACGATCCGGCCGCCGCCCGCGCGTCGCATGTGCGGGATGACCTGCCGGATCAGGGTGAACGGCGCCCAGAAATGCAGGTTCATCGATTTCTCGAAATCGTGCCGCCGCATGTTCTCAAGTGGGCCGACCTCGATGATGCCGGCGTTATTGATCAGGACATCGATCCCGCCATAACGATCGACCACCGTCTCGATCGCGCCTAACGACTGCCCGCGGTCGAGCAGATCGCAGGGCACGGCGAACGCTTCGCCGCCGAGGGTGCGCAGTTCGCGGCAGGCGCTGGCGAGTTCTTCCTCGTCGCGGGCGAGAAGCGCAAGGCGCCCGCCTTCAGCCGCGATCTGGCGCGCGATGGCGAGGCCGAGCCCGCGCGAGCCGCCGGTGATGAGGACGGATTTGCCGGCGAAAGAAAAATCGCCCCGGAAGGAGCGCGAGATCGCCCAAGCCGCCAGACCAAGGCCGCCGAGGGTAAGAAAAGTGGAACGCTTCATCCCGCCTACTCTAACAGGGAAAAGGCGCCGCGACAGGAGTCCGGGGAGCGTTACGCGCCTCGCGTGCTTCGTTTGGCGCCTCGACCAAACGGACGAGGGTTCGCAGGCGGCATCGTAGTTCGCCTCAGCGCGCCACCATGTTTGCGGCGAGGCGCCGCAAACGGCACACGACGCGCGTGCGCTCCCCGGAGCTTAAACGTCCGCCTCGACGGGAACCGGACTGGGTATCTGGTCAGCGCCTGGTTTGCGGACGCTGAGCGCGAGCGCGAAGGCGACGAGCAGAAACGCGGCGCCGGCAAAGAACGGCGTGCGCGCATAAAAGCTGATCGGTTTGGCAAGATCGAACATGAGGAGCCAGCCGCCGAGGAGCGGACCGATGAGCCGCCCGGCGCTGCCGGCTGATTGCATGAGGCCGAGGGCGCGCCCCTGCCAGCCGCGGTCGATCATCTGTGAGGCGAGGCCGTTGAGAGTGGGATTGACGAGGCCGTTGGCGATGGCGAGCGCGGCGCAGACCGCGAGCAGGGCGGGAACGTTAGGCACGAGCGGAAGCAGGGCGAGCGCGAGCGCGAGGAGGAGGAGGCCGGTGCGCGCGAGCGAGGTTTCGCCAAACATCTTGATCAGGCGACCGATCAAACCGCCCTGCAGGATGACGCTGATGATGCCGATGAACCCGAAGACGTAACCGGTCTGGCGCGCGTCGAATCCGAAATGGCGCTGGGTGAAGAGCGCGAAGAGGGTGGTCATGATCGCGAAGCCGGTGATGCTGAAAAAATAAGTGGCAACGATCGTGCCGAAGAGGCGGCCGTGGCCGTGTTGGAAGACTTCGGAAAGTTTGGTGCGCTGGTGCGGCTTCGAGCGGTATTCGGCGGAAAGGCTTTCCGGCAGGATGAAGTAGAGGAGCACGACATTCACCGCTGCGAGCGCGGCGGCAAAATAGAACGGCGCGCCGTAAGAGATGTGGCTCATGACGCCGCCGATCATGGGCCCAAAAGTAAAACCGAGACCAAAGGCGGCGCCGATGATGCCCATCGAGCGCGAGCGATTTTCCGGGGTGCTAATGTCCGCGATGTAGGCCTGCGCGGTCGCGATATTCCCGCCGGTCGCGCCATCGATAATCCGGGCGACGAACAAGAAGACGAGCGACTGGGCCCAGCCCATGATGAGAAACCCGAGCGCGGTGCCGGCCAGACTAACGATGAGGACCGGGCGCCGCCCAGAGCGATCGGAGAGCCGGCCGAGGATCGGCATGAAGATGATCTGCATCCCGGAATAGATGCCGGTGAGCCAGCCAATCTGGAGCGGAGTGGCGTGAAAATGTTCCGCGTAAAGCGGGAGCACCGGGATGACGATGCCGAACCCCACCATGTCGATGAAGACGGTGAAGAAGATGACAAAGAGCGGAGACATGTCGGGGAAGTGAATCGTGACTGGTGATAGGTGAATGGTAGCAAGCGAAAAGCCCGCGAGAATCAACCACTATTCACCGTTCACTATTCACTATCTTCCTTCACCCGTGCTTGCGGTTGAATCGGGCGACTTCCCGCGCGGTCTCGCGATCGGTCGCGCGCTTTTTCAAGTCGAGCCGTTTGTCGCGCGCTTCCTTGCCCTGGGCGACGCCGATCTCGGCTTTGATCCGGCCGTTCTTCCAATAGAGCTTGAGGATGACGAGGGTGCGCCCGGCGATGGCTGTGAGGCCATAGAGCTTGTCGATCTCGCGCCGGTGAAGGAGAAGTTTGCGGACCCGTTTCGTGGCCGGCACTTCGTGGCTGGCCTGGAGGTAGGGCTGGATGTCGGCGCCGTAGAGCCAGGCCTCGCCTTTCTCAATCCGGGCGAAGGCGTCGCCGATATTGGCTTTGCCGGACCGGATCGATTTGACCTCGCTGCCCTTCAGCTCGACCCCGGCCTCGAAGCGCTCGAGGATGTGGAAATCGCGCAGCGCTTTCCGGTTGAGAATCGTCTCAGCAGGCATCGCAAAGTGTGGAGTGAAAAGTGAGGAGCGACCAGTGAGAAACTGAGCTTCTCCCGCTCTTCACTGCTCACCCGTCACCTGCGCCCGCCTACGCTTCGGCGGCGGTCGCGGCCGGCACCTCTTCGTAGGTGAGTTTGCCGGCGATGATTTCCTTGAGCGCGATGTCGGTGAGGGACGATTTGAGAGTCGCCTCGACTAACGGGCGATGACCGAGGCCAAGCTGCCGGACGCGCTTGGAGACTACGTTAATCAGTAATTGCTGATTTGGGATCACTTTGGCTGCGTCTTGCAGGAGTTGAGCGGTCATATTTCTCAAGGAGCGGACGGCGGATGGGCTGGTTCCCAGCGGGACCTGCAGGATGGTTGGCGAACCGTTCGTTAGGGCTGAAGAGGTGGAAATCGGAGCTAGCATCGTCGCGGCAAGCGGACTCGGATAATGCGTGCAGCGAAAGGCTTGTCAACCGCTTTCTCGGCCCGCTTGAATCACTTGCCAGTCGGATGGAACTGGGCAAAGTAGGGGCGCTGCAAGGCCACCGGTTTCAGATCCGGCGGCTGCGTCGCGCGAAACTTCGGGCTGTGGCTCAGCTTGGTAGAGCGCCTGCCTCGGGTGCAGGAGGTCCAGGGTTCAAATCCCTGCAGCCCGATCTTTCTCCGCGCGCCGCTTTGACTGCGGACGATTGAGGCACACAGTCACTCCGCTCGATGAACGACTCCGTTCTCACCACCATTGCGCTCACGGGTTTCGGGATTGCGTTTTTCCACGCCGCCATCCCAACGCACTGGCTGCCGTTCGTCCTGACCGCGCGGGTACAGAAATGGAGCCGGACGAAGACCCTCGCGATCACCGCGTTGGCGGGCAGCGGCCATGTGCTCTTCACCGCCGCGCTTGGGTTGATTGTGGCCTGGCTCGGGATCGCCTTAAGCGATCGCGTCGGGATTTGGTTCCCGCGGATCGCGGGCGGAACCCTTTTGCTCTTCGGGTTGTTTTATATTTACCGGCAGATGACCGGGCATACGCACACGCATCTGCATTTGTTTGGCGGGCATCATAAAGAGCATGGTCATGAGCATGAGCACGAGGAGGAGCACCAGCCGGGGCATCAGCACCAGAAGGCGGCGATGAGGGCGCCCTCGGATTCGGCCGCGATTTTGAGTTTGCTCGCGCTCCTCACTTTCTCGCCCTGCGAAGCCTTCATCCCGGTGTATGTCTCAGGGGTTCGTTATGGCTGGCCGGGATTTTTGCTTCTCACTGCGATTCTTTCCATCGCCACGGTGGCGGGGATGCTGGCTTTTACTTTCCTCGCCCTCGCCGGGATCGAGCAAATCAAGCTGCGCTGGTTCGAAAAATACGAGAGCGGCGTGATGGGCGCCTTGTTGTGTGCGGTCGGGATTCTGATCATCTTGTTCGAGAAATGAAAAATCCTGATCTTCAACCGGGCGAGCCCGCGCCGGATTTTGCGGCTACCGCGATCGGCGGAAAGTACGGCGACGGCCAGACCATGAGGCTGAAAGAATTGCGCGGCTCGCCGGTCGTTCTCTACTTTTATCCGAAAGACGACACGCCCGGCTGCACCACGCAGGCCTGCGGCTTGCGCGACGCCTGGAGCGAGTTCGCAGGGCGCGCGGAAATTTTCGGCGTGAGCATCGACTCGGTGGCCAGCCACGAGAAGTTCATCGCGAAATATCGGCTCCCCTTCCCGCTCCTCTCCGATCCCGAGAAAACGATCGTGAACGCCTACGGCGTCTGGGTGGAAAAAAGCTTGTACGGAAAAAAATACATGGGCGCGGAACGAACGACTTTCGTGATCGATGCCACCGGGAAGATCTCGGCGATTCTCGGGAAGGTGAAACCCGAAGACCACGTCGCGCAGCTCCGAGCCGCGCTCTCCTCCTAATCCTGCTCTTGCTCCTGCTCCTAATCCTCCGGTCCCTTCAAGGCGTGGAGCAGGATTATGAGCAGGAGCAAGAGCAAGGAATGGTTGCGGCGCGAAATCAGTTGCCAACTCCCCCTTTCAATTTACCTTCGCCTCCTCGTGACCGGTTTTGGTCGCGGATTTGGTTTCAGATGCTGATCTTCGGCACTCCGAAATCGGCAGATTGAAATCTTCCCTATGGGCTCGCTGAAAAAACGACGAAAAGCAAAAATCTCCAAGCACAAGCGCCGCAAGCGGATGAAAGAAAACCGCCACAAGAAGCGTTTGCGCTACAAGTCGTAGTTCAGCCCTGCTCGTTAGGCGCTGTCCGCCCGGCATCGCCCGGTTTGCGCCGGCCGGCCGCCGCTTCTAAAGTTGCGCCCATGACGCGAGGGCAAGGCCGGGGCAAGCGCGCCTTCGCGTGGACGGCCGCTTCTTTCCTCTTCTTCTCCGTCGCGCTGACGACGGCCCGGCCGGCCGAACCGCCGCCGCGCAAGGCGGCTACCTCGAAAAGCACGGCGCAGGATGATTCCCTCGTCCTGCACGCGCCGCGGGACCTCCAGCTCCAGCCCGGAGGCGAACGCAAAGTGCGCGCCCTCATGGACTATGTCGAGGCACTCGACCTGCAGGATAAAGGCGAGACCGACAAAGCCCTCGCCGCCTTCGAGCGCGTCCTCACGATTGACCCGGGCGCGATCGATCTCGCGACCCGGGTCGCATTTCTCCTCACCCAGCAGGGCGATTACCCGCGCGCGATCGACATTTTGAAGGACGCCGTCAAAGCCGAGCCGAAAGCGGCCGGGCCCTTCCTCCAGCTGGCCTATATCTACGCCAAATATCTGAAGAAAATGGAGCCCGCGACTCGTTATGCAGAGGAGGCGATGAAGCTCGCCCCTCACGAGATCGACGGCTATCAGCGCCTCGCCGAAGTACAGTTGAGCGCGCGCAACCGCAAGGGCGCGCTCCAGACGCTCGACCGCGCGGCCACCGTCACGACCAACGATCCCTCTTTCTGGACCCAGCTCGGGAAGCTCTACCTCGCGCTCCTCGCGCCCTCGGAGAAGGAGCCGGTCACCCCGGCCGAGCTGGAAAAGGTGAACACGGTCTTTCGCAAAGCCCTCGCGCTGGCGCCGGGCGACGCTTCGGTTTTGCGCGACGCGGCCGATTACTTCGCCGCCTCGCAACAGGTCCAGGAAGCGATCCCGCTCTACCTCCGCGTGCTGGAACTTCAGCCTAACGACTCGGGCGCGCGCGAGAAACTTGCGGCCGGTTTCATGCTGACCAATCAGCGCGGCAAGGCGATCGAGATGCTCCAGGAAATGATCCAGCAGCATCCGGAAAAATTTCAGCCCTACGAACTGCTCGGGAACGTCCTCGAGGAAGACGCCAAGGCTCTCGTGCGGGCGAAGAAATTCGACGAAGCCAAAGCCGAATACGCGAAGGCGGCCGCGAGTTACGAGCAAAGCCTCCTGATCAATTCCGCGCAACCCGATCAATACCTGCACCTCGGCGAGATTCTCCTTTTCAGTCTGCGCGACAACGAGCGCGCGGTGCGCATCCTGCAGGAGGCGCGCAATCGTTTCCCGGGCGTGCCGCAGATGACCTATCTCCTCGCCGTTGCCTTGCGCGAGGCGGGGCGGGCACAAGAATCCGTTCCCATGTTCGAGGAAGCGCTCCACGAGTCCCAGGCCCAGGGCCAGGAGATTACAAACGAGCGTTTCTATTTTGAATACGGCGCGGCAGCGGAACGCGCCGGGCTCCGCGACAAGGCGGCCGATCTTTTCAAACAGTCGATCGAGTTCGATCCCGCGGACGCAGCTGAGGCCTACAATTATCTCGGTTTCATGTGGGCGGATCAGAACATGCACCTCGACGAGGCGGAGGATTACATCAGGCGCGCCCTTGCGGCCGATCCCGACAACGGCGCCTACCTCGACAGCATGGGCTGGCTGCACTATCGCCAGGGAAAATATGAACAGGCGCTGGCCGAATTACTCAGCGCCGCGCATGCGCTTAAGGTCGAGGATCCGACCGTCCTCGAGCACATCGGCGATACCTATGCGGCGCTGCAGAAAGACCCGCAGGCGCTCGGATACTGGCAAAGAGCGCTCGCCCTCGATCCGACAAACAAAAGGCTGGCCGGGAAAGTTGAGGCCGCTAAAACGAAAGCGCACGAAGCCGCGCCGCCCACGGCTACGCCGAGCAAGTGAATCGCTATCCCACACCCTGGCAACGCAAGACGATGTGGGCCTCGCTCACCGCGATCTTCGTTGTCGCGCTCGTGGTCATCCTCAGCACCGTCGTCTGGGTAGGCGCGAACGTGGTCGCGTTTCTCCAGCCCATTTTCATCCCGGTCGCGATCGCGGTGATTCTCGCCTATCTTCTCGACCCGCTCGTCACGCACCTGGCCCGGCGCGGTTTTGGGCGGACGAAGGCGATCCTCATCATCTTCCTTTTCGCTTTCATCGCGATCGGCGGGCTGATCGCCTGGATCGTGCCGATGATTTCGGTGCAGAGCGCAAGCCTGGCCCGGCAGCTGCCCAGCTTCACCGTTCACGTGCGCGATAAAGTGGTCGACCTCATGTATCGCTACGAGCACACCTTTGGGCTCGGCGAGAAATCCGGCAAAGCCGGCGCGACCAGCGGGCTCGTGAATTGGCTGCTGGCCGGGCCGACTCCCAGCGGAGCCACCCCCGACCCGAAGCCGACGCCTAACGCCAGCCCGCTCCCGGGCAACGGCGAAGTGATCGGGCCCGCCCCGGCCAAGCTCACCTCGGCCGATCGCCAGCGCATTCAAGATTGGGTGCAAACGCAACTGCCCGCGCTCGAGAAACAGCTTCCCGATCTCGTGACCAAACTCTGGGCGCTGATCAAGACGAGCGTCGGCGGTTTCCTCGGCATCACTGGCTTTCTCCTGAGCCTCGTGATGGTGCCGATCTATTCCTTTTTCCTGCTCAAGGAGCGGCCCGCGATCGAACGCCGCTGGCGCGAGTATCTGCCCTTGCGCCCCTCGCCCTTGAAGGACGAAGTCGCAGACACCCTTTCCCAGATCAACAGCTACGTCATCGCCTACTTCCGCGGCCAGCTCCTCGTTTGTCTCGTCGATGGCATTCTCCTCGGCACCGCGCTGACCGTTTTCGGTTTGAATTTCGCCCCGCTCATCGGCCTCCTCGTCATCCCCCTCACGATGATCCCTTACCTCGGCATCGTCCTCTGCTGGATCCCGGCTGTCCTCATCGCCGCCGCGCAATGGGGCGACTGGTGGCACCCTTTCTGGGTCACGATTATTTTTATCGCCGTCCAGAATCTGGAAGGCCTCTTTTACGCCCCGCGCATCGTGGGCAACTCCGTCGGCCTCCATCCGATGACGGTGATCGTCTCGATCTTCGTCTGGGGTTTGCTCATCGGCGGTCTGCTCGGGCCGCTCCTCGCCATCCCGCTCACCGCCACCGTCAAGGTGCTCCTCGCGCGCTACGTTTGGGGCCCGCGTTTGCGCGAGGAAATGCTGGAGAACATCGAGGAAGTCCCGGTCGTGGCGGAAGCCGATCCCGCTCCCGAGCCCGCTCGTTAGGCTCGGTCTCACCGCTTTCAGGCGTTTGCATATCGGCCTCGCGCGATGTTAGGAAACGACACCATGCCCGAGGAACCGAAACGCGTGCGGCGCAAACGCCATCATCGGTTTTCCTGGCGGCGCGCCCTGCAGCTGCGGAGCGGCCTCGTCATTTCGCTTTTCGTCGTCCTCGGTTTCGGTGTCGGCCTCTTCGCCTTTTCCACCGTCCGCAAAGGCTGGAATCGCTGGCACAAGAATCGCCTCCTGACCGAGGCCACGACCCGACTCGGCCAGAACGACATCGGCGCGGCCGAAGCGAGGGCCCAGGAGGCGCTCGCAATCGATCCCAATTCCCTCATCGCCGCCCGCATCCTCGCCGAGACGACCGAGAAGGAGAGCGAAGCCGAGACCGTCGCCTGGCGCGCCCAGATCGCGCGCCTCGATCCTGGGCTGGAGAGCGAGCTCAACCTCGCCTCCGCCGCGCTCCGCTTCGGCCAGCTCGACGTCGCGCGCGACGCCCTCAACCGCGTCGCCCCTAACGAACGCGAGAAAGCTTCCTACCACGTCGTCGCGGGCTGGCTTTCCCGTGCCCAGGGCAACGTGGCCGAGGAAGAACGCCATTTCGCCGCCGCCGTCGCCCAGGAACCGGTGAACGACGTTTACCAGTTCAATCTCGCCGTCCTCCAGGTCCTCGCGCCTGATCCCGGGAAAAGCACGGCCGCGCGGAACCAGCTCGAGCGCCTCAGCAAAACGCCGCAGTTCCGGACCGAAGCGCTCCGCGCCCTTCTCGATCACGCCCTTCGCCAGAACCAATCCGAGGCCGCCAACGAACTCGCGCAACAACTACAAATGAGCCCGCAGGTCACCTTCGCCGATTACCTTCTTTGCCTCGATCTCTACCGGAAACTAAACCCGAAAAAATTCGACGCGCTCCTCGACAAGGTGAAACCGGTCGCGGCCCGCAACGCCCACGACCTCGCCCAGCTCATCCATTGGATGAACAAAAACGACCTCGCCGGCAGCGCCCTGAAATGGAGCGAGAAACTCCCGCCGGAGCTGACCAGTCATCCGCCGGCGGTCAGCGCCGTCGCCGCCTCGTTAGTCCTGAACACAAACTGGTCGCGCCTGAAACGCTGGACCCGGAGCGGTTCCTGGGGCGACGAAGAATATCTCCGCTTCGCCTACCAGGCCTATGCCGCGCACCAGGCTCGCCGCGCGGCGGCCGACGCGGAGTTCGACGCCTTCTGGAAATCGGCCGACGAGGCCGCCGAATCGAATCCGGAACGCGAGCTCGCCCTCGCCCGGCTCGCCTCGCAATGGAATCTGCAAAGCCAGGCGGAAGCGCTCTGGTCACGCGTGGCCAAGGCGCCCGCGGCCCGACGCGAAGCGCTCGACGCGCTCTACGCCATCTATCGCGCGACCAACGACCTCCCAAATCTCCGCCTGACCGCGCAACGCCTGCACGAAAGTTCGCCCGAGGAAGTCGGCCTCGCGATCAACGCCGCCCGCCTCGCTCTGCTCCTCGATCGCAACACCGCCGACGGCCGCAACCTCGCCCGCAAGGTTTACAAAAAATCGCCTAACGACCCGGCGGCGGCCGTCACTTACGCCTTCGCCCTTTATGGCACCGGCCGCACCGGCGAAGGCCTCGCCATCCTGACCAAACTCCCGCCCGCCCAGTTGCAGGATCCGCATCTCTCGGCCTACGCCGCTCTCCTGCTCGACGACGACAACCAGCTCGAAGCGGCCAATCACGCCGTCGCCCGGGCCCGGGCCGGCTCCATTTTTCCCGAGGAAAAACAGCTTCTGGAAGAAATCGCCACCCGCCGCCAGAACGCCGCGCCTGCGCCTAACGAACCATCGCCCTCCCCAAGGTAGCGCAAGCTTCCAGCTTGCTCTTTGCTCGACGAACTACTTCACCGGCGAGATCAAATAGATCACGTGAATCCGCTGGTTCACCGTAATCGGTGCGAGCCGGTATTGTGAGGGATCGAGTTTCCGCGCGACTTCCCGCGCGCTGTAGGCAGCCACTCCCTGAAAACCTCCGCCGAAAATCCGCGGGCCGATCTCCGGGAACGGCACCGGCGAAATGGCAAAGACGGAATCAATCTTCATCCCGGCGGCTTGCAGCGTTTTCCCGGCGCTCTCTTTCGCGTTGGCCAGCGCTTTGACCCAGGCTTCATCCTCGAGCTTTTTCTCCTCGTTCAACCCCGGTTGGATCCCGGAAAAATTCTCGACCCCCATCGCCAGCAGCTCGTTCACCAGCTTCGGGAAGGCCGCGATCTCGTGCACCTTCACGCTGAAGGGCCGCGTCACCACATAGCCGAGAAGCGTCCGCCGTTTCGCCGGCATTTCGTCGTTCCCTTCGTATTCCGCTTCCGAGCGCAAATCGCCCGCCACCACATCCTGCATCGCGATCTTCTTCTCGTTCAGAAGCGAGAAGATCTTTGCCGCTTGGGCCTGCACCTGTTCGTTGGCTTTCGCCTGCTCCGGCGCGCGCGCCGCGATCTCGAAACTGAGCGTAACCAAATCGGCCGGGCGCTCGATCTCGGCCCGCCCTTCCACGTAGAGATACGGCTGCGTCGGCAGCCCGCCATCAGCCAGCAGAGAAAGAGGCAGCGCCAAAAGAAAAAAGAGGAAACGTTTCATCCCTGGAGGCTGACCCGGCAAATGGCGCCGGACAAGATTTTCGTCACTAAACTTCCGGCCCTTTGCCCGCCGCGGCCATCGCCTGCTCCACGATCAGCGCGGCCAATTCCTCGGTCGCGTCGTCGAGCGCGGCGTTGGCGGCTTTCAGGCGCGCCGTTTCATGCGACTCGATCGCGGCGCGCACGTCGGCGGCCATCGCTTCGATCCGCGCGCGCTCGTCCGCCGCAAGTTGATTTCCCGCGAGCCGAAAAGCCTGCTCGACCGCGGCCAGCATCTCGTCGGATTTGAGAAGTGTCTCGGTCCAGACGCGTTCGCTCATGTCCTCGAAAGCGTGCTCGAGCGAGTCGGCGATCATGGCTTCGACTGCTTCGTCGGAAACGTCGACCGCGCTCGTGAGGGCGACGATTTTCTCTTTGCCGGTGCGGGTGTCGCGAGCCAGGACCTGGAGGATGCCGTCGGCGTCGATCTCGAATTGCACGCCGACCCGCGCCACGCCCTTGGGCGCGCGCTCGAACTCGAGCTCAAACTCGCCCAGCGTCCAGTTATCCGCCGCCAGTTCGCGCTCGCCCTGCAGGACCTTGATTTTCATCGAGCGCTGCTGGTTGACCGCGGTGGTAAACATTTCGCCCGCCTTCACTGGGATGGTCGAGTTGCGCGGGATGATCACGTTCATGAGCCCGCCAAAAGTCTCGATCCCTAACGACAACGGCGTGACGTCGAGCAAGACCACGTCGCGGACCGCGCCGGAGAGGATGCCGGCCTGGATGGTCGCGCCGAGCGCGACCGCCTCGTCCGGATTCTGCGACGTATTTGGTTCCCGCCCGAAAAGCTCCGCCACGAATCGCCTGACGAGCGGCATTCGCGTCATCCCGCCGACGAGGATGACTTCGTCCAGATCCGCGGCGGTGAGTTTCGCATCAGCCAGCGCGCGCAGGCAATTCGTCCGGGTCCGCTGAATGATCGGCCCGGCGATTTTCTCCAGCTCCGCGCGCGTGAGGTCGTAACGAAAATTCTCTCCCTCCACGAACGGCACCTCGATCCCGACCGATTCCTCGAGCGAGAGCCGATGCTTGGCCTCGACGACCAGCTCCCGCTTCTGCCAATTGGCAATCGGTAATTGGCACCTGGCAATGAGCGCGACGTCGACATCATCGCCCCCGAGCTGCGTGTTCCCGCTCGTCGCCAGCACCTGAAAAACGCCATGATCGAGCTCGAGTATGGAGATGTCGAAAGTCCCACCGCCGAGGTCGTAGACCGCGATTTTCGATTTCTCGCCCAGCTTGTCGAGGCCATAGGCGAGCGCGGCCGCGGTTGGCTCGTTGATGATGCGCTCGACCGTAAACCCGGCCGCTTCGCCGGCCGCCTTGGTGGCGTTGCGTTGCGCGTCGTTGAAATATGCCGGCACCGTGATGACGGCGCGGGTCACGCTGCGCTCGAGCGCGGCTTCCGCGTCGCGCTTCAACTTTCCCAGGATGAGCGCGCAAATTTCTTCCGGCGCATACGCCCGCCCGCGCACCTGGATACGGAGCGTCCGGCCCGCTTGCCTAACGACTGCATATTCGGCCGGCGTTTCCTCCGTTGCCAGCTCGTCGCCGCGCCGACCGATCAGGCGCTTCGCGGAATAAACGGTCGCGCGTGGCGCGACCGCTCGCATTCGGCTGGCGGCCGCGCCGACCAGCGGCTCGCCCGTTTCCGGAA
>JBBSLW010000026.1:0-21183 GCA_038233495.1 Chthoniobacterales bacterium
CGGTCTACGTAGAGATCGCGCTTCGTTCTGCGTAGCGACTGGTCCCCCCACGGCATGGGCAGAGCTATTATGAGAGTAGCTTCAGCGCAACCTCATGAATCTCATAGAGTTCAAACCCGAATGGAGCGTGGGAAAACCTCACGCTGCCTCGCCGGAATTACCCCCCGAGCGATCGCACCTGCCGATCGTCGTGGCGGAAGATGATGTCGTTTCGCGCGCACTATTGACCGCGGTGCTGCGCACGGGTGGATACGAGCCAATCGTCACCGCCAACGGCTGCGATGCCATGACCGCGATGCGGCTGCAGCCAGGGGCGTGCCTGGCGATTATCGATTGGATGATGCCGGAGATGGACGGCGCGGAAGTCTGCCGCCGGATTCGCGCGAGCGGCAAGCCGGCTCATATCATTATGCTTACTGCGCGCGGCCGGAAAGAAGATGCGGTCGAAGGCTTGGACCTCGGAGCTGATGATTATCTGGTGAAACCAGTTAATCGCGGCGAACTTTTGGCGCGAGTGCGCGCAGGTATGCGCAAGCTCAACGCGGCCGCGGCCCTCACGACTCGACTTCAGGAACTAGAACTTCTCTCTCCACACGCCGCACCCTTCCATCTGCGACTACCTATATGACCCCTTCGATGACTCAAACGATCCCAATGCCTCAACATGCCCCGCCGAGAGGTCGAACCGTCCTCGTGGTCGACGACGACCACGCGCTTCGCGTGCTCTTCGAAATGTATCTCGAAAGCTTCGGTTACAATCCGCTGCTCGCAGCCGACGGCGACACTGCTTTGCGTTTGGCCGCAGAGCATCCGGAGATCCAAGTCGTTATGCTCGATGTGGTGATGTCGGGGATCAGTGGATCTGAGTTATCCATGCAACTTTCCACTCTACTCCCCGAGGCCACCATTCTCTTTTGCTCCGGGCATCCGCCAGAAGAGCTACTGCGCCTGGGAATCGAAGCGCCGGCGTCGCGTTTCATCCAAAAGCCGTGCCGCCCCCTCGAGCTGAAGGAGCGGTTGGGTGAACTCTTTGCTCCGCGGTTGGCGGCGTAACCTTTACAGGCGGAAACGGCTTCTCAGCAACTCACTCCATTGGCTCCAGCCCGGATACTTTGCGGAAGCTGGCCATCTCATTTTCGGTGCACTCCGGGCAGGCGCCGTGACTAAAGCGGCTACCGGTCTCATTCTGAATGTAAGTCTCGACCCGCTCCCAATAATCCCCTTCGTCTCGCACTTTCCGGCAATAGACGCAGATTGGAATCATCTCTTTTAGCTGCCGGATTTCAGACGTGTACTTTAGAATCCGCTCCGCCACCCGCAGGCGCATGCGAATGGCATCGGGGTCGAGTGGCTTGGTCAGGAAGTCATCCACGCCCGCAGCGGTCGCCTTCTCGAAGTTCTCGCTCGTGGTGCGATTTGCCGTCAGCAGGATGAAATAGATGTAGGGCGTTTTCGGACGGGACCGGATCTTTTCACACAACGCCAGCCCGTCCAATCCGGGCATCATCCAATCACTGATGATCAAGCGTACGGGCTCTCGGTCGAATGTTTCCCAAGCCTCAACTCCATCGCGCGCCAGCACCGCTTCATAACCGAAGCCATCCAGAACCTTGGCCAGGATCCGGGCGCTGACAGAGTCATCTTCCGCGACCAGAACCTTTTTCTTTGCCGGAGCCAGGAGCGCTTTGAGGCGATCGTGCGTCGAGCTGACTTCGACACCGGAGTGATGGCTAGATGTTGTCACGATAATCCTTCAGAGCTTGGCAGACGTTGGTAAATTCAAAGCCAATCGCCGCGAGCAGAGTTCCTGCCTGGTCGTTGACTCCGCTCCTGCTCATCTGCTCGAGTCGAAGACAAAGTGCTTCCATCGAGTGCGCGCCGAAGTTGCTGCAGCTCCCTCTCATGGTGTGAGCGATCACTGCGAGTTCGGCTGGATCGTGCAGGGCCGCGCGCGCCCGGGAGAGAAGCGAAGGAGTCGATTCGAGAAATAAGTCGATTAACTCCGAAACGATTTCGGCCCCGCCATCTTCATCCAGGGCGCGGAGTTTGCCCAAGGCGTCGAGACTGATGGACGCGGTCGCACTTACGGCCGGCGCCATCGCTTTCCTGAGGTCGTCCGTGCGCACTGGCTTGCTCACGTAGTCATCCATTCCAGCCGTGAGACAAAGCTCCCGGTCGCCTTCCATCGCATCCGCGGTCATGGCAATGATATAAGGCTGATGACCTCCCGCCTCGCGGATCTTTCGGGTCGTCTCGTAGCCGTCCAGCCGCGGCATTTGACAATCCATCAGCACGATATCGTAAGGAACGCGGGCCAGCGCCTCGAGCGCCGCGATTCCGTCGGACACCATATCGGCCCCGGGATAACCGAGGCTTCGCAGTTGAGCCACTGCCACTTTCTGATTCACCACGTTATCGTCCGCGACGAGGATGCGGAAGGAAGACAATGCGTTCTGCGGGACTGGTATCGTCGCCTCGGTGTCCTCGTCTGCCACCACCGTGGTAGGCTCCGCGGGACTCGACTGTTTTGGCAACTCGATCGTGAACCAGAACGTGGAGCCCTTTCCGGGCAAACTATCGACCCCAATTTCCCCGCCCATCTTCGCGACCAACTCTTTGGAGATAGCCAGGCCGAGACCCGTTCCGCCGTAACGTCGCGTGGTGGATCCATCCGCCTGCATGAAGGCACGGAACAGACGCGCCTGGGCGTCGCGGGAGATTCCAATACCCGTATCGATCACGCGGAACTGTAAGCCAGCCGTCTGTTCGTTTTGATGGTGCGCGAAAACCTGGACGCGAATGGAACCAGTCGCGGTGAACTTCAATGCATTGCCGATCAGGTTCATCAGCACCTGACGGAGTCGGCCGGCGTCGCCCAGCAAATGAATCGGAACTTCCGGATCGATCGATGCAGTTAACTCCAGGCCTTTCGCTTTGGCCTGCGTTTGCAGGAGCGAGATCGTCCCTCGCAGCACGTGGGCCAGGTCAAGGTCCAGAACTTCGAGCTCGAGTTTGCCGGCTTCGATTTTCGAGAAGTCGAGAATGTCGTTGATGATGGAAAGGAGCGCCTCACCGCTCGTCTGAATGGTCTCGGCAAATTCGCGTTGCTCCCTGTTCAGAGAGGTGCCCAGCAACAGGCCAGTCATGCCGATCACGCCGTTCATCGGCGTCCGGATTTCGTGGCTCATGTTCGCGAGGAATTCGCTCTTCGATCGCGTCGCGGCCTCGGCCTTCTCCTTCGCCTCCCGCAGCTCGATCTCAGCCCGCTCCCGCGCATCGACCTCTTTCACTAGCCGGATGTTCTTCAGCGTTAGCTCGCGCTGGAGATTAGCCAGGTCGTTGTTGACGCGGGTTAGTTCTTCGTAAAGATGATCGTCCCGCCCTTTCAATGCCGTGTGCGCTTCGACGGATTTCGCCTCCTTTTCGGGAGGGAAGGTAGAGGCTTCGCCAATCTTCATGCGGCGACCGGAAAATTGGCGAGACGATTGCCCAGGGCCACGGCGGCGTGCGCGTTGTCCGCACTGCCGTCGGCGCCGATCTTTTCCCAGAGCTGGGGCGCGATTTTGAAGGGATAACCCCCGACGATGATCTTCACATTGGCGCACCCTGGGGCGCGTCTAACACTGGCGATGAGTGACTCGACCGCGCCGACGTGTGAACTAATGGTGGCGGAGATAGCCAGGACGTTCGCTCCTTGCTCGGTCAAGGTCTGAACGACGCTTGCAGTTGGCATGTTCGCGCCGAGGTAATGCGTGTTCCAGCCATCCATCTCGAAGAAATCACTCACCATGCGGGCGCCGAGCTCGTGCTGGTCCCCGGAGACACACGTGGCCACGAGCATACCTCGAGTCTTCGGCGCGTCGAAGATGTAGGGATAGAGTTGCGAAATGATCAGCTGGGTGGCGGCGGTGCAGTAATGCTCCTGCGCGACGCTGATCTCACCCACCTGCCAGAGGCGCCCGATCTCATACTGCGTCCGCTCGAAGACATTCAGATAAAGTTCGCGCACGGCGATCCCCTGTTGCACCGCGTCCAAAATGAGCTGGTTGGCGGCGTCGCGTTTGCCGGCGAGCAAGGCCTGGAGGTATTCCCTGGCCAAATCCGCGAGCGGCGAATCGACCACGATGAAGCTCGGGATGTCGGCCGGAAACTGAGACATTTGCTCAAGCGCACCGTCGAGATAGCGGCACGCATGTCGGCTGATTTCCGGCGCGAGCTCCGCGATCAGCGAGTCTTTCATGCTTCCGAGCAATCCCTCCAAGTCCTTTGCCGGGACGCCGCGCTTCGCGAGCATCACCTTGGCCCATCCGATGTAATGCCCAAAGAGCGCCGGTTCGTCCTGAGCAATCGCCTGCGCCAGATAGGAGAGATGATAGCCTGCGTCCTGGAGGCATTTTTCCCGGCCGGCTTTTCCGTAGCGCTGCTCGAGTTCCGGATGGCGGACAAATTCTCGCGCCACCATTTGTGCTGTTAATTCGCCGCTTTGCGCAGTGAGTGTTTCGGAGACCTGCTGGTTAAGTGGATTCATTTCTTCAGGAGCAGATATGCTCGAAATGTCGAATCTCCTGCTGGCCCGGCACAAGCTTCAGCCCTTTGGGAATGCCCTTGTGCGACTCGTGGTAAAGATGGCTGTGATGCCAGACCTTGAAGCTCTCCCCATCGGTCCAGTAGGTCACGAGCCAAATCTCCTGTGGCCGATCGATTGGGCTAAAGACTTCCATGCGCACGAAACCGGGCTGGCCATCGACCAGATGCGGGCGTTGGCGAAAAGCTTCCTTGACCTCCACTACCTTATCATTGGCTATGACGAACTTACTGAGCGCTACGAACGTGGAAACGGCCGGCGTCGCGGGAGTCGGCGTGAAGACGGCGCGAATGGAACCCATTGCCTTATGAAACGGGCAACCGCTCGACGGCGCTAAAATGTTAACTGGAAGGGCCGTCACAGCACTCTTGGGTCGGTCTTCCCCAAGCGCGTTCGTGTCTTCGGCTGTCTGGTCAGGTCTGGACATGATAGGCCTCCACCGCGATCAAGCGTTCGCGCTCGGTAAATATTTCCTTCAGAGCGGCGGTCCGAACGGGCTTGCTCAGATACGCGTCCATGCCAGCCGCGAGACAGACTTCGCGATCACCTTCCAGAGCGTTCGCGGTCATGGCGATGATATAAGGCTGATGGCCGCCTGCTTCCCGGATCTTTCTTGTGGTCTCATAGCCGTCTAGCTCCGGCATCTGACAATCCATCAGCACGATGTCGTAAGGAACGCGCCCGAGGGCTTCCAGCACCTCGACGCCGTTGCCAACGACGTCCGCAGAGGGACAGCCCAGACTTCGTAGCTGAGCTACCGCCACTCTCTGATTCACTACGTTATCCTCCGCGATCAAGACGCGGCCGTGCTGGAGATCCTCTTCCGCCGAGGCGCAGACAGGAGGATCGTGGCGCAGCGCGCTCACCTCGTTCACTTGTGTGCAGGCGTCAGTTGCATTGAGCTGTTTCGGCAGCTGGACTGTAAACCAAAAGGTTGATCCCTTTCCTGGCAAGCTCTCCACCCCGATCTCCCCGCCCATTTTTGCCACGAGTTCTTTGGAGATGGCGAGACCAAGCCCAGTTCCGCCATAGCGACGCGTCGTCGAGCCATCGGCTTGCATGAAGGCGCGAAAGAGCCGGCGTTGCACATCCTCGGAGATTCCAATCCCCGTGTCGGTCACGCGAACCTGTAAGCCGGCCACGCTCTCATTCTGGTGGTCTAGTGAAACGTGGATGCTGATGTGGCCCGACGCCGTGAACTTCAGTCCGTTAGCGATCAGATTGATGAGTACCTGGCGGAGCCGGCCGGCGTCCCCGCGCAAAAGCGTGGGCACATCCGGATCGATGGACGCGCGCAGTTCGAGGCCTTTTGCTTTTGCCTGAGTTTGCAGCAGTGAAATAGTGCCTCGAATGACATTCGCCACGTCGATGTCCACCACTTCCAGCTCCAATTTGCCTGCTTCAATTTTCGAGAAGTCGAGAATGTCGTTGATAATCGAGAGCAGCGCTTCTCCGCTGGTCTGGATCGTCTCCGCAAACTCGCGCTGCTCCTCGCTCAAGGGAGTGTCCATCAACAAACCGGTCATCCCGATCACGCCATTCATCGGCGTCCGAATTTCGTGGCTCATGTTCGCCAGAAACTCCGATTTCATTCGGGCCGACGTGAGCGCCTGATCACGGGCGACGGCCAGCTCCTCTTCCAAGGTCTTGTTCTCGGTGATATCCGTATTCGTGCCGAACCAGCGCAGCACATTCCCCTCCGCATCACGAATGGGAAAGGCGCGAGAAAGAAACCAGCGATAGATGCCATCCCGGCCGCGCAAAGGAAACGTTTGATCCCAGGCCTCGCCGCTCTCGAAACAGCGGGTGATCTTATCGATCACCAACTGCACATGATCCGGATGGTGAATCTTTTGCCAACCCCAGCCGGCCATCTCTTCGAGCGTGGTCCCGGAGTAATCGAACCAGCGTTGGTTGTACCAGAAAATGTGGCCTGTCGCATCGGCCATCCACGCCAGTTGTGAAATGTTATTCGCCATGGTGCGGAAGTCCTCTTCGCTTTGTTTGAGTTCTTCCTGAGCCCGCTTCCGCTCGATGGCCTGAGCGATCTGATCTCCCACGGTGGAGAGGAACTCCAGGTCGCGCTGGCTGTAAGCGTTTTCCTTCCCGTAATGCTGCACGGCCAGGACGCCGATGGTACGCGTAGGAGTCCGCAGGGGCACGCCCAGCCACGAAGGGGAATCTGATCCACTCTTGGTGAACTTGCCTTGCTCGTACATTCGCGCCTTTAGCTCTTGGGTTAGCAGAAGGGGTTGGCCCGTGCGCAGCACATAACTGCTGAAGCCTTCGCCGATGGGAAGCGGTGGTGGGATTGGATCAAGCTTATCGACCCAAAACTCGAAGTGCAGCAGGTCGGTTGTCGGGTCGTGGAGAGCGACGAAGCAGTTCTTCGCGTAAAGGAATTTGCCAATGGAACGGTGTGCGAGGTCGAGAAACTCATCGAGGTTGCTCGTCGTGAGCACGCCTTGGACTATTTCAGAGATGACCTGGCGTTCCGCGTCCGCCCGCTGGCGCTGCGTGACGTCAAGAGCTAAGACAAGCTTCGCCCGTCGCCCCCTGTGATCGAGGGCGTGAGACGTAATCTCCACATCGATCATTGAACTGTCCTTCTTCTGGTGCCGCCACACCCCCGCATGGTTTACCGCGTGGTCGGCGACATGAGCTACATTCGCCAGCAATGCATCCTTGTCCGCTTGTGGGCGGATATCGGCGATCGTCATCAAGAGGAATTCTTCGCGCTTGTAGCCGTAGTGCGATATGGCCGCGTCATTGATCTCAAGAAACGCGAGGGTTTCGAGATCATAAATCCACATAGGCAGCGGATTCGCTTCAAAGAGGCTCCGATAGCGTTTCTCACTTTCCTGGAGCGATCCATTCGCCTTCTCTTCGGCCACGCGCAGGCTCTGGCTCGCGGCCTTCTCTGCGGCCTCGCGCTCCGTTTGCGCAGCCCGCTTATCCGCCTCCGTTCGCGCCACCTTGGAAACCGTCCATCGAATAAGCAGGCTAAGGATGACCGCGTTTGTGATGGCGACAAGTGCGCTCCCGAATCTTCCGTCATACCATCCAAGCCTTTCTCCCCGGAGGCAGAACCACTCTACCAAGATACTGAGAACGATGGCCGACGGGAGTAACCTGCGCATCATGATTCCACGGGAATCCGCGGACGCCAGGATCTCACCCAAAGGCGTCCTCAACCGCAAGCAGAGCACCCCTACAATTAGAACAAGAAAAGTCGCTGCCGTATGAACAGCCATGGGGACGAACGACGCCAGGCCATAGAAATGTCGAACGCCGTAAAGGTAACCGGTCAGAGCGAGTAAGGACAAAAATCCAGTAAGCATCGCGAGAGTGTGACTGATGGAGAAACGCTTTGCCGGCACTTCGATCAAGAGCAACGCAAAGCCGACCAGGACAAAGCAGAGCGCCGTATTCGGCGCCATTGGGTTTCCCCCGACCTGGGTTGGGAAGAGGAGCAAATCGACATTGGTGGGCCAGTGCGCTCCCACCGCCAGAAGCTTCAGACTCCCGATCAAGATGACAAACGACGCCAAAGCTCGAGCGCCCCGCAAGTATGAGGGGGAACGAACCGGCTCCCGCAGCAACGTGAGTGCCGCCGCGGTCACGATAAACGTGACGGCCGTGACCGGGTTCATCGCGATCAACCCGGGAAAAACGCGCTTCAGCAGCTCCGTCGCGGTGAGCCAACCAATCAGAGCAAGAACGCTGACCGCTGTCGCGAAAGCTGCCGCGACACCAGGTATCACCCTGAGCGCAGCAGGAAACGGTTCCAGGGCGGCGTCCGAATCGAAACTCTTATTCATGTAGATAATTTCTCGCCTGCGAGGTGCGAGCCTGCTTCGAACGCTGTGGCAACCCACCTTCCGAATCTCCGGCTTTTCTACAATAAGCCGCGCCTGTGCCAAGTCGGGCACGGGAACTACGTAGCAGGGCCCGCTTCCGCCCAGCGCGGCAACTCACGCATCGCATCTTCATTTCCTGACCAGCCTGAGTCGCGCATCGGCCACGTCCGCCCGGATAAAGACACGGGCTCACCCGTAGCGAGCGCGATTTCCCTAATGCGAATCAGAGAGGAAAATCGGCGAAGCGCGCGAGGTCGAGACGCTGCTGTCGGTGGCGGTTTTGCTGCGGTGCAGGATACCGCGATGTTTTCTGCTGGTTCGATCTGCGAGCAAGGATCGGATTGCTCAAATCAGAGGGAGGGTTTGGCGCGCGGCGTGGTAGCCGAGGACGAGGTCACCGGCCGTTCGGGGTTTGGGAATATGTTAGATGGTTAGCGGAGGAGGACGAACATGAGCGTGGAGCGGGATCGTAGGGGCGCTTTTCGCCTGCCTTCGAGATCGTGGGGTGATGATGCCCATTTGGGACAGTTCGTCGCGACGGGACGCCGCAACCAGCACCCGGGACGGGCGCGCTACCCGGACGGAGGCGCCGGAGGCACACTTCTAGTAACCTCTCCTTCTTCTCCTGCTTTGCCTCCGGCGATCGCGCTTCCGCCGTATCCCTGATTCTTCCTGTTTTATCCTGGCGGTTTTTTGGCCACGGATGAACACAGATTAAACACGGATTAGGGAATTGCCTTTATCTGTGTCCATCCGTGTTCATCTGTGGCTCTTCTTCTCCTGCTTTGCCTCCTGCTATTCGCGCTCCGCCGTATTCATGATTCTTCCTGGCTTCCTGACTCAATTTCTTCCGTTGCGTCCGACGGACGAGGAGGAGGACGAATACTTGAGACACTCTTCCGGGGTTGACGTTTTCGCGGGCAAAGTTCATGAGTAGTGCCGCGCTTTCTTCCCGGATGTCCCTGGGGCGCTGGTCGCGCTGCTTCTTTTTGCTACGACAACGGGGGCCCGGGCGAAGGAGCAGAAGTTTCATCTCGAGAAGCGTGATGCGGGGAGTGTGGCACTGGCTGGGGAGTTCAATCATTGGCAGGCTCAGCCGATGGCGAAACAAGCCGGCGGACTCTGGTCGCTTAGGATCTCGCTGCCGCCTGGCAAGTTCCTGGTCAATGGGTCGGAATGGTTATTCGATCCGGGCAACCCTGAGCGCAAGACGGTGGCTGTATTGAGAACTCAGCGGTGAAGGTGAGTGATGAGGAATCCCCTGCCCCGCTCGGCTCGGCGCTGCCGCCCGGCGCGCCAGTAGTCACTTCGACTGGTCGCGCGACCGACTCCTTCGGTCTCGCCTCCGCCCGATTCGCTTTCCCTCGCCAACACGCCGCGGCGCAGCCTCGCGCCGGTGCCGGGCGAAACGCTCGCCCGCGAATCGTCAGTCCGCGATCAACGCAGGGACCTCGGCGCTGACGACCGCGCGAGTCACTCTGGTCGTGCCGCCGGGGTTTGATCCGGCCAAGTCCTGGCCGATTCTCGTGATCAATAACACCGAGAACTACGCGAACGACGATGCGATGAAACAGTTCTTCGAGCCGACGATCGCAGAAGGCTGGATCGTGCTGGGAGCGGCCCCGATCGACTCGGAAAAGGATCCCAAGGGCGGCTGGCGGGCGCCCTGCTCGGTGGCCGGGCTGGATTACCTGGCGGCTGCCTGGCCGGACGCGGAACGCTGGCCGGTGGCCTGCGGCGGTACGTCGGGCGGGGCGAAGAACTCAGCCGACGTCGCGGCCGAAGTGGCGAAGGCGCACTATCATCTCATCGGGATGATGATGCTGGGTTGTAACCAAGACCTGGCGAGTGTAGCCTTACGGAAGGTTTCGCCGCCGCAGTTTCTCTATGTCCCGATCTATCTCGGAAGTGGTAAGGCGGATACGATCGCGACGCCGACACAGACGAAAAGGGTCAAGGAGTCGATGCGGCGAACGGGATTCCGCAAGCTGCGGTTGGAGAGTCATGATGGGGCGCACGTAGTCGCGACGCCGCAGGTAGGTGAGGCGCTGCGGTGGTTTATGGCGGAGGCGAGCCCGAGCACAAAGGCGGCGCAGTCGTCTTTGTTCGATCGTTTTTTTAAGAAGCCGTGACGTTCACGTGTTGGCGGGGACGGTGTTCCCGGCCCGATCGGAGATTGTGAGATGGTAAGAGGACGAGTAGGAGGAGGAAATTCGTCGCGGCGGGACGCCGCGACCAGCACCCGGGACGGGCGCGCTACCCGGAAGGGAGGCAGGCCCCTCCTCATTTTCCTGCTTCCTCCTGGCTTCCTGATTCAATCCCTTCCTTGAACTCCCGAGGACGAGGACGTTAGAACTGGAAGTAGATGAAGTCTGAAGTCGCGACGCTGCGGATCGTGACGATGCCTAGCAGTAGGACAACGGCGACGGCGGTCTCGAGCAGGAAACGCTGCCGCGCGTTGAGCCGCGGCTCGAGTTGCCAGTGAGGTAGGCCGGTCGCGAGCATGTGGATGACGAGAGGCAAGGCATAGATCAGGACGAGCGCGACGAAGTAGATCGCGATGCGCCATTCCTCGCCAGTGGCGGCGAACGGCGATTGGGCGAGGTCGTGCACGATCTCGCTCAGGTTGCGCTCGCGGAAGAGGAGCCAGCCGAAGCAGGTGATGCCAAATGTGATCGTGACCTTGGCCAGCCACGGGAGGCGCTGGGTCAGGCCTAACGACCCGAGGAAGCGCTGGAGCAGGATCATCGCGCCCCAGTAGACGCCCCAGAGGACGTAGTTCCAGGAGGCGCCGTGCCAGAGGCCGCTGATGGTGAAGGTGGCCATGAGGTTGAAGGAAGCGCGCGCCACGCTAGCCCGGCTCCCGCCTAACGGGATGTAAATGAAGTCGCGCAGCCAGGTGGAGAGGGAGATATGCCAGCGTCGCCAGAAATCCGCCGGGGAGGTGGCGAGATAGGGGTGGTTGAAGTTGATCATGAGGTCGATGCCGAGAAGCTTCGCGGTACCGCGCGCGATATCGGTGTAACCGGAGAAGTCGGCATAGATTTGCACGGCGAAGGCAAAGACTCCCGCCCAGACGACCGGGAAAGAGCTATCGGTGAGGGCGAAGATCTTGTTCGCGACGACGGCCGCGTTATCGGCGATCACGACTTTTTTGAAGTAACCCCAGAACATGAGCCCAAGGGCGATGCGCCATGTCTCGGCGTCAATCGTCCGCGGGGCGCGATATTGCGGGAGCATGTGTCCGGCGCGCTCGATCGGCCCGGCCACGAGCTGGGGGAAGAAGGTGACGTAGAGCGCGTAATCGGGGAAATCGCGGACGGCTTGGATTTTGCCGCGATAGACATCGACGACATAACCGATGGACTGAAAAGTATAGAAGGAAAGGCCGGCCGGAAGCGCGAGACGAAGAGCGTTGCGGATCGGTTGCTCGCCGAAGTTCGCAAGGATAGCGTTGATGTTCTCGAGAGCGAACCCGTAATACTTAAAGGTGGCAAGGAGGGCGATGCTCGCGCTAATGCTGATAACGAGAAAGACACGGCGCTGGCGCGGATAACTCTCCATCCCGCGCGCGCAACCGTAGTCGACCAGCGTGGAAGCCCAGAGCGGGAGAAGAAACCAGGGATGTTCCCAGCCATAGAAGATGTAACTCGCGATGATGAGGAGGAAATTCTGGCCACGGCGCGGGAGCGACCAGTAAAGCGCGAGGACGAGCGCGAGAAAGACGAGATAGGTGAGCGAATGGAAAATCATGGGCGCAAGAGCGGGCGCAGTTTCCCGGCGTAGATCTCGGTCATCCTCTCTTTCGCGGCCGGTCGCATGTGATCGTCGCCCGGTTTGTTGTACATCGTCTGGTCGGGCTCGAGGTCGTTGGTGAGATCGACCAGGGTAGAGCCCTCGCTTTCAAGCCAGGCGCGCAGTTCCGCGATGTAACGCTGAAGGGATTCGCTCTGCGGGGTGGTGCCGTCGGGCAACGGGTAACGTTTCTGACGCACGAAACAGAGCGGGAGCCCGGCCGCTTTCGCGGCCGCGACCATGTGGGGCAGGAAGCTATGTTTCGGGTCGGGGTTGAAGGCCTCCGCTTTCGCGCCACTCAGCTCGGTCGATTCGTCCATGATCTCGTCGCGCAGCTTGGCGACGTCGAAGGTCTCGTTCACGCGGCGCCGGAGCCGCCCGATCTTCGTGCTGCCGCCCGACGCAACGCGAAAGGCGAGCCGGCTGATCTTGTCCTGCTGGACATGGCGGCGGGTGTTGAGCGGGTAAAGCCAATCGACGAAACGGCCGAGGGTGCTCTCTTCTTCGGTCTCGTCCCGACGAAGGATGGAGCGGTAGACCGGTTCCTTCTCGTGGCTGATCGATTCAAGAAAATGCCGGTAGGTCGGGGTGGTGCGAAAGGTGGAATCGGTCAACATCCGTTCGCGAAAGAAGATGCAGACGAGGCGCGGATGAATTCCGGAGGCGGCGACGTAGTTTTTCAGAAGCAGATACCACGCGGCGGAGGCGGCACCGCCATTCCAGAACAGTTCGGCATCGTTCACCCCGATCCTGGTGGCGAAAAGTCGCGGATCGACCGAGCCGCCGAGAACGGAGTCGCCGATGAGAACGACTTCGGGCTGCTTCTTGCGCAAACGGGCGAGCGGTTTGGGATCGAAATCGCGCCGGACCGGGATGAGATGCGCGACAAGCGCCGGCAGCAGGAGAACCGCCGCGAGGAAGATCGTTAGGCGCCAGCGTCCCTGGGTCACGCGCGGTCCCGCGTCTGGTGAAACCATTCGATGAAACGCGGCAGACCGACCCGGAGCTGGGTGGCTGGCTGATAGCCGAGAAGTTCGCGCGCCTTCGAGATATCGGCGCAGGTGAGCGGGACGTCGCCCGGCTGTTCCGGGAGATGATGGATCGTGGCCTTGCGACCGAGCGCGTCCTCGATCGCGGCGATCAAATCCTTGAGCTCGATCGTTTCGCTTTCGCCGAGATTAAAAATATCGAAGAGCGGTCCCTCGTAGCCTAACGAGGCCATGACGCCCTGGAGAATGTCGTCGATGTAGGTGTAATCGCGGCGCGTCGTGCCGTCGCCGAACTGGTCGATCGGCTGGCCATTCCAAATCCGCCGGGTGAAATGGTGAATCGCGAGATCGGGCCGCTGGCGCGGGCCGTAGACGGTGAAGAAACGGAGCGCGACGATCCGCATCCGGTAAAGATGCGAGTAGGTGGAGCAAAGGAATTCGCCGGCGATTTTCGTGGCGGCGTAGGGGCTGACCGTCTGGGTGAGATGGAGGTTCTCGGAGAACGGAACGGTCCTGGCCAGACCGTAAACCGAAGAGCTGGAAGCGAAGATGAAACGCTCGATCCCGGTCTCGCGCGCGGCCTCGAGGAGGTGAAGGGTGCCGTTGACGTTGGTGTCGTAATAAAGTTGCGGATGACCGATGGAAGGCCGCACTCCGGCGCGCGCGGCGAGGTGGATAATGGTTTCGAATTTCTCGCGATGAAAGACCTGCTTCACCGCCTGGGCATCGCGCAGGTCGGCCTGGTGGACGGTGATCGGGCCGGCGAGGGCGGCGATGTTGCCGCGTTTGATTTGCGGGTCGTAAAAATCGTTGAAGTCATCGAGGATCGAGACCGTGTGGCCCTCCGCGAGAAGCTTCTCGACGAGGTGTGAGCCGATGAAGCCGGCGCCGCCCGTGACGAGAATTTTCATTGCGCGAGCGTAGGGAGGAAGCGATGGGCGGGCAAGTGGAGAACATGATGCGCAGAGGGGAAGTGAGGAGATGAGAATGGGACGCGCGATTGGTTGGGGCGCGCTCGTTGCGTTCGTGTTTCTGGTGGCGTTCGTCGCCGATCTCGCTTTCCGGATCGGGCCGGAACTGCTCGATCGGCGGAAATTCGATCCGGCGCTGGAGATTGTCTCGCCGCTCGTGCTGGCTGCGCTCCCGACGGCGGCGCGTTTTGATTTCCCGCTCGGGAACGAGCACGGCGCGATGGCTTATAACGCGCAGCCTTTCACCGAAAACCTGCATCTCGGCGACGACCTGAACGGCATCGGCGGCGAGAACAGCGACCTCGGCGACCCGGCCTATGCCGTGGCCGATGGCGAGGTGATCGCGGCGCGCGAAGGCGGGCCGGGCTGGGGCAACGTGATCATCGTGCTGCACGCCTATCGCGAGAATGGCGTGCGCAGGTATGTGCAGTCATTTTACGGCCACGTGCAGACGACGCTGGTCGCGCCTAACGAGCAGGTGCGCCGCGGCCAGCAGATCGCGACGGTCGGCACCGGCGGCGGAAAATACCTGGCGCATCTTCACTTCGAGATGCGCGAGTTCACTACGCCCTACATCGGCGCCGGTTACCGCAAGGAGACCCACGGGTGGCTCAATCCGAGCGCATTCATCGAAGCGCACCGCGGCGCGCCCGACGATGACATCGGACGCGTCGCGCGCTAGCCGCCTGCAATCTCCGGCGGCGGCTTGTCGAGCGCGCGCCAGAAATACCAGGCCACAACGGAGCGGTAAGGACGCCACTTTGCGCCAATCGCAAGCAGCTCTTTGGGCTTCGGCAGTTCCTTTTTGCGGAAGGTTTTCGCATAGCCCTTGCGCACGCCGTAGTCATCCACGGGCCAGACGTCGAGCCGGCCGAGGTCGAAAAGGAGCAGCATCTCGACCGTCCAACGCCCGATCCCGCGCACGGTCGTTAGGCGGGTGATGATCTCTTCATCGCTCATGCGCTCGAGTGCAGCACGCGTCGGGACGGTGCCATCGAGGGTTTTCGCGGCGAGATCCTTGAGCGCGGCGGTCTTGCTGCGGGAGAGCCCGGCGGCGCGAAAAGTTTCATCCGGGGTGGCGATGACGAGCGCGGGCGAGAACCATTTGCGGCGTGGATAAAGGGCGCGGACCCGACCGAAAATGGTGGCTGCGGCTTTCCCGCTCAACTGCTGGTAGGCGATTGATTCGGCCAGGCCATCGAACGGCCTAACGACGGCTCCGGGTTTGACCGTAAAGGGGCCGACGCGCGCGATGAGCGGCGCCAATCGAGGATCGCGGGCCGCGAGTTGCTGTTCCGGTCTCAGCAACTCCGTCTTCATCGGCCGCCACGCCGCCCGCCGCCACCGCCGCGGCGTCCGCCCGGTCGAAACCCGCTTCGGCGCGGCGCCGGGCCGTTCCGGGAGTCGTTAGGCGCATGCTCCCGCGGGCGTCCCTGGGCCGGGGCGGGCTGTTGCCGACGGACGCGGTCTTCGCGCGGGGCTGCGGCCGCGTCGTAATCGAAACCTTCGGCGCGTTTGCGCACAATCCCGCGCCCGATGAAGCGCTCGAGCGAGCGGAGCGCGCCATGATCTTCCGGTGTGATGAAACTGATCGCGTCGCCGACCGCATGGGCCCGCCCGGTCCGCCCGATCCGGTGCACGTAATCTTCCGAGTGCATCGGGAAGTCGTAGTTCACCACGTGCGAAATCCCGTCCACGTCGATCCCGCGAGCCGCGACATCGGTCGCGACGAGGACGCGGACCGCGCCCGACTTGAAGTCCTTCAAGGCGCGGAGGCGCTGGCTTTGCGAGCGATTGGAATGGATCGTGCCGGCTTTGATTCCGCTGCTCTCGAGCCGGCGCGCGACGCGATCGGCGCCGTGCTTGGTGCGGGTGAAGACGAGGACGGTGTCGAACTGCGGATCGGCCAACAGATGTTGCAACAACGCCGGCTTGAGATGCGTCCGCACTTCGTAGACGAGCTGTGTGACCGTCTCCGCCGGGTTGGCGCGGCGGCCAATCTCGATCACCTTCGGCGATTGCTGGAATTCATGGGTCAACGCTTCAATCTCCCGGGAGAGCGAGGCGGAAAACATGAGCGTCTGACGTTTGCGCGGCAGCGCCCTAACGATCTGGCGAATCTGCGGAAGGAACCCCATGTCGAGCATTCGGTCCGCCTCGTCGAGGACGAGGAATTGGACGCCGGAGAAGTTGGCGTAGCGCTGGTCCATCAGATCGATCAGGCGTCCGGGCGTGGCCACGACGAGCTCGACTCCGGAACGGAGCGCAGCGATCTGCGGGCGCTCGCTCACTCCGCCATAAACGGTCGCCATCCTCAGGGGCAAGTGCCGGGCATAAGCGCGGACGTTTTCCTCGATCTGCACGACTAGCTCGCGCGTCGGGGCCACAATCAGGGCCTGCATCCCGCGCTGTTTCCCGTCGTTTGGCGCCTGTGCCAGCCGGGTCAGGATGGGGAGAACAAAGGCGGCGGTTTTCCCGGTGCCGGTCTGGGCGATGCCGATGACATCTTTGCCTGCCAAAACCTCCGGGATAGCGGCAGACTGGATGGGCGTGGGTTCGGTGTAACCAGCTTCCTGGATGGCTTTAAAAATACGGTCGTCGAGACCTAGAGAACGAAATGGCACAGTCCGTGGACTATCGGCCAATTGGCCGCAAATCACACGCGATCTTTTGCCGGACTACTCAGCGCCGATGCGGTAGGAGGTGTTGAAGACGAGCGGGCCGTGATCTGTCGCGACCGTAAAGGTGAGATCCCCGTGGTCGTTCGCGACCGGGTTTGCCTGCGCCGTGACCTTGCGCGATTGCCCGGTCCCATCGCTTGTGGAACGACCAGTGAACTTGGTCGCGTGGCCTTCCAGCATTTGATGAAAGGCATCATCCGGGACCTTGATCACCAGCCGGCCGGTTTCACTTTTGAAAATATAAGGAAAAACCTTGATGCGATAGTCGCCGACGTAGGCCAGGCCGCTGCGGCTGAGCGCTCCGACGACGAGACTGGCGGTGCCACCGGCCAGTTTGCTCGAGCTGGGGGCGATGTGAAGATCCGTGCTGCCCTGGTCCCCGGAGGAAATTTCCGCGGGTAAATTCTGCACACCCAAAACAAGCACCACCGCGCTGAGAATTGCGATTGCCTTCCCAAAGCCAGGGCGCAGGCTTCCCTTTTTCCGTAATATTCCGAAACTCATTTAACGGAATACGGGGCTCGGTTGCCCTGCGGATGTGGATTCCCCCTTAAACACGCGGCGGCCTCCCTACCGACAAACCAGCTTGCGACAATAAAACGCCTCCGCGTATTCGGAGGCACATTCCACTCCCCGCAGGCGCGCCAGGCCGAGAAACGTCTCTTTCGAGAACCAATGTTTATCGCGCTGGGAAAGGAAGGTTTTTTCAAGATATTCCGCCTTCCGGCGACAGGTCTCCGCATCGAGCGGCACAAAGAAACCTGGCGTTCCGAGGTCGCCGTCATACTTCGGGATCTCGTATTCCAAGATCAAGTGATCGCGGAAAGTGTTCCAAGCGAGATCGGAGAGAAGACGATGATCCTGGTGCCGGTCGTCGCGGGAATGCGTGAAGACGACATCCGGCTGAAAGGAGTCCTTCAAGGTCTCGAAGAATTTCTTGATCGGCTTTCCCTGGCTGAAAAAGAAACTCGTTTCGAACCGCTTCACCACTACTTTGGATTGACCGGCCGCCTTTAGAAACAACCGGGCGCTACTGCGCGCTTCCCGGCTGCGTTCGCCCTCCGCGCTAAAGACCACCCAGCGGATGTTGAGCTTGGGGTTGGCCGCGATGAGTTTGAGGATCGTGCCACCGCAGCCGATCTCAATATCGTCGGCGTGTGCACCGAGGAGAAGAAGATTGCGAGCTTTCTCGAGACTTAGCTGGAGCAAAGCCTATCTCCCCTCCAGCACCGTCACCCCGCGATCCCAGACCTGCCAGGGCGCATGGCCGGTGGCGTGCAAATCTTCGAGGTGCTGTTTTTCCTTGAAGGTATCCATGCAGGCCCAGAAACCTTCATAGGGATAGGCTATGAGCTGGCGCTCGCTGATCAGCCGATGAAACGGCTCTTCCACGAGGTCTTCGCCTTCCTTGATGTAATCAAAGATCTCCCGGCGAAAGACGAAGAACCCTCCATTAATCAAACTGCCGGATTGCGCGATGTGCGCGATCTCTTTGACCACTCCATCCGGTTCCAGGGAAATCCGATGAAAGCTCGCCGTCGGGGTGACTCCGACGAAACAACCGATCTTCCCGCTGGCCTTGAAATACTCGATCAGGTCGGGCAGCGGCAGGTCCGTTAACCCGTCCGCATAGTTAGCCAGGAACACTTCATCGTCGCCGATAAAGTTGCGCACCCGTCTCAGGCGTTGACCGACGCTCGACTTCTGTCCCGTGTTTACAAACGTGATCCGCCATTCTTCCGTATCCTTGCGCAGGAGCTCGATCTTTTTGCCTCCACCCGAGAAGACAAAATCATTCGAGACGCACTCGTTACAGTTAAGAAAAGCCTCTTTGATGACATCCGCTCCATGCCCAAGGCAAAGGATGAAATCCTGGTGCCCGTAATGCGAGTAATACTTCATCAGGTGCCAAAGCAGCGGCCGATACCCGATCACCGCCATCGGCTTCGGGACGGGCTGCGACACATCGCGCAGGCGCATGCCCTGACCACCGCAAAAAAGCACTACTTTCATCGATTAGGTCTCCATGCCTACCTGCGCGTCGGGAGTGCAACAAGCCATTTTTGCTGGATTCATGCCGCACGGCCTCGACCCCTTCCCCTTCAGAAGACCGCGACCTCCGGGATCGGGACGACAAACTTGCCGCCCCACTCGCGGATGAAATCATTTTGCGCCACGATCTCGTTTTTCAAATTCCACGGCAGGATGAATAAGTAATCGGGCTTTGTCTTGCCGATCTGCTCCGGTGGAAAAATCGGGATCCGGCAGCCGGGAGTGAACTTGCCGTGCTTGTAAGGATTGCGGTCCACAGTGTACTCGAGAAGATCGGTCCGAATTCCGCAGTAGTTCAGCAAGGTATTGCCCTTCCCCGGGGCGCCGTATCCAGCCACCGATTTCCCGGCGGCGCGCGCCTCGATCAGGAACGTCAGGATATTGCGCTTGGTCGCTTCGACCTTATCGGCAAAGGCCTGGTAACGCTCCAGGCTGGTGATCCCCCAGGCCACCTCCCGGGCCTTTAGATCCCTGGCATTTGTCGCGATCGTCTGGGCCTCATTCTCCGCATGGCAGCCATAAATTCGCAATGAACCGCCATGGGTCGCCAACTCCTCGACATCGAAGATTTTCAAACCGTGCGCCGCGAAAATCTTCTCGACCGTGGTGAAAGACAGATAGGAAAAGTGTTCGTGGTAGATCGTGTCGAACTGGTTCTCTTCGATCAAACGAATCAGACTCGGGAACTCCATCGTGATCACACCGCCGGGCTGTAACAGGATTTTGAGACCGCTGACGAAATCGTTGATGTCCGGGACATGAGCGAGGACGTTATTCCCCAGGAGGAGGTCGGCCCGCTGCCCTCCGCTGACCAGTTCGCGAGACAGAGTCCGGCCGAAGAAGGACGTGAGCGTGGGAATCCCCTTCCCGATCGCGACCCGGGCGACATTTCGGGCCGGTTCAATCCCGAGGACGGGAATGCCTTTGCGGACAAAATTCTGCAAAAGGTAACCGTCATTACTCGCGATCTCCATCACAAGTGAGTGATGGCCAAGGTCAAGCCGGGACGCGATCTGTTCGACGTAATCCCGGGCATGCGTGAGCCAGCTGGCGGAGTAGGAAGAAAAATAGGCATACTCCTCGAAAATTTCCTTCGCCCCTACGTGCTCGGGTAGCTGGACCAGGAAGCACTTTTCGCATACAAAACTGTGCAGTGGGTAAAAGAGCTCCGGTGCGCCCAGGTTTGAAGCGTCAGTATAAGACTCACAAAGCGGCGACAAGCCGAGGTCGACAAAGGTCCGGCGCAACTCTTCGCCGCAAAAGCGGCATCGATATGGTGTAGGCATTGGTTCTAACATGTCATCGCCATTGAAGCTCGGGCACCTGTTGTGCAATGGCCTTTCCGATCTCAAGCGACGCCGTCGCCCCGGGGAGAGGGTGCATTGCAGACATGGATGGAGCTTGGCCCGTGCACCATCAGAGAATCGTCTACTAACTGACTGTCCGCCCGCAAAGCCTGGGCTCGAACTCCCGCCGTGGCGGGCGTGAGATCCTGCTCCCTCACCTCGGGGACGAGCCTTTGCAGGCTGCGCACAAACAATTTCTTGCTGAAGGATCGGCGCATCTCCTCGAATCCCTTTTTGTAATGCCGACGCGCCATTCTCCAGAACCCGCGGTAGGTTAAAGTCTCGACGAGAGCGCCCATCCCGATATCCGTCTTTTTGTAACCTTCCCGGCGAAAAGCCAGGACGGCATTCGGTCCCGCGTGCACGGAGCCATCGATCATCCTGGTGAAGTGAACCCCAAGGAATGGGAAAGCCGGGTCGGGCACGGGATAGATCAGCCCCTTTACCAAGTGGCGCCGCTCCGGAACCAGATCGTAATACTCTCCGCGGAAAGGGATGATCGTCGCCTCCGGATCCAGGCCCGTCCTCCGCGCGATCCGGTCACTTTGCAGACCCCCGCAGTTGATCAGGAATCTGGCCTCGACTTCACCGGCCGCGGTCTCGAGGACATGGCCGCCCCCGAGATGACGAATCCCCATCACTTCCGAGCTGCTTTGAATAACTCCTCCTTTCCGTCGGACAATTTCAGCATAAGTCGCGCAGACTTTTCGATAACTCACAATCCCGGTGGACGGTATCCGGAGCGCTCGCACGCATTCGACATGAGGTTCTAGTTCCCGCGCTTCTTCTCGCATCAGGCTGATGACCTTTAAACCATTCTCGACACCCCTTCGTCGAAGGCTATCCAATTCCCTCAACTGAGTCTCATCAGTAGCGACAATGAGCTTCCCGCATTTTTCATTAG
>JBBSLW010000027.1:0-21102 GCA_038233495.1 Chthoniobacterales bacterium
CTCGATCATGCGCCGAGCGTGCAGAACGTGGGATCGCACATGGGCTTCGACGCGACGCGGAAGTTGCCCGGCGAAGGCTATCACCGCGGCTGGCCCGAGCTGGTGCGAATGGACGACGCCACTCGCCAGCTGGTCGACCGGCTCCGCGGGCAGGCTTGATCGCGGGAATGGTAGCGCAAGCTTCCAGTCCGCCACGGGACGGACTCGCGGGGGCGAGCTTGCAGGAATGAGACGAGCAAGCTGGAAGCTCGCTCTACCCTGCGCTGGCGGGACGGCATCGTGCCTAACGAAGGCCACGCGAAACGCTCGCTCAAGAAAATTTTTGGCCGATCGCAAAGCCGATGTAAATAAACCTTCGCCGATCCGCCGCGACCGCGCGCGTCAGCCAGCCTCAACTTGGAATCGTCTTATGCCTAACTACCGCTTTCGCTCGCTCGCCTCCTGCGCGCTGGCTGCCTTCTTGATCCCGTTTGCCGTCCCGGCCCAGGCCGCGGAGGAATCGCCCACGCCATCGCCCATGCCGAGTGCCTCGCCCATGACTAAAAATCCGTTGCTCAAGGAAAGTTCGCTCGATCTCCACTACCCGCCTTTCGACCAGATCAAGGACGAGCATTTTGCGCCCGCCTACACGCAGGGCATGGCCGAGCAGCTGAAAGAGATCGAACCGATCGCTTCCAACTCCGAGGCGCCGACTTTTGAAAACACGATCGTCGCCCTCGAAAAAACCGGCGATCTCCTCGGCCGGGTCGACCGCATTTTTTCGAATCTCTCGAGCGCCAACACCAATCCGGCGCTGCAAAAAACCGAGACGGAAATGGCTCCGAAACTTTCCGCGCATCAGGACGCGATTGCCCTGAACGGCGCGCTCTTCAAGCGGGTCGAGACGCTCTACAACGACCGCGCCAAGCTCGGACTCGATGAAGAATCGACCTGGCTGATCGAGCGTTACTACAAGGATTTCGTGCGGGCCGGCGCCAAGCTCTCCGACGCCGACAAGACGAAGCTGAAGAAGATGAACGCCGAGCTGGCCGAGCTGCAGACCAAGTTTTCGCAGAACGTCCTAAAAGAGAAAAACGCCGACTCAATCGTGGTCGACAAGAAGGAGGACCTCGACGGTTTCTCCGAGGCGGAGATGACCGCCGCGGTCGTCGCGGCGAAAGAGGAGAAGAAGGAAGGCAAGTTCGTCATCCCGCTCCAGAACACGACCCAGCAACCGGCGTTGACCGACCTGAAGAATCGCGCGCTGCGCGAACGCATCATGAAGGTCTCGCTCGCGCGCAACAGCCACGGCGGCGAATGGGACAATCGCGCGGTCGTTTTGCGGATGGTGAAGCTGCGTGCTGAACGGGCCGCTCTTCTCGGTTACCCGAGCCACGCCGCCTACCAACTCGACGACCAGACCGCGCACGACGTCGCCACGGTGAACAAGATGCTCGCGCTGGTTGCGCCGCCCGCGGTCGTTAACGCGAAAAAGGAAGCGGCCGATATGCAGAAATTGATCGACCAGGAGAAAGGCGGCTTCCCGGTCGCCTCCTGGGATTGGGCCTACTATTCCGAGAAAGTCCGGCAGCAGCGTTACGCTTTCGACGAGGCGCAGATCAAACCCTATTTCGAGCTCGACCACGTTCTGATCGACGGCGTCTTTTACGCTGCCACTCAGCTCTACGGGATCACCTTCAAGGAGCGCAAGGATCTGCCCGTTTACCAGCCGGATGTGCGGGTCTTCGATGTGTTCGACAAGGACGGCAAACCGCTCGCGATTTTCCTGATGGATTACTACGCGCGGCCTTCGAAGCGCGGCGGCGCCTGGATGAATGAATACGTCAAACAGAGCCAGTTGTTAGGCACAAAACCGGTCGTGGCCAATCATCTCAACATCCCGAAACCGGAAGCCGGCCAGCCCACCCTCCTCACCTATGATGAAGTGCGGACCGCGTTTCACGAGTTCGGCCACGCCCTGCACGGCATATTCTCGAAGGTGAAATACCCGCGCTTCAGCGGGACGAGCGTGCCGCGCGATTTCGTCGAGTACCCGTCGCAGGTCAACGAGATGTGGGCCATCTGGCCGAGCGTCCTGCAAAATTACGCGAAGCATTATCAGACCGGCGCGCCGATGCCGAAGGAGCTGCTCGACAAGGTCCTGGCGGCGGACAAGTTCAACCAGGGCTACAAGACGACCGAGTATCTCGCGGCTACGCTCCTCGACCAGGCCTGGCACCAGCTCAAGGTCGCGGAAGTGCCTAACGACGCTCTCGCCTTCGAGGCGAGCGCGCTGAAGAAAGCCGGGGTCGATTTCGCGCCGGTCCCGCCGCGTTATCGGACGCCCTATTTTTCGCACGCCTTCGCCGGCGGTTACTCGGCCGGTTATTACAGCTACATCTGGAGCGAAGTGCTCGATGCCGACAGCGTCGAATGGTTCAAGCAGAACGGCGGCCTGAAGCGCGAGAACGGCGATCATTTCCGCGACACGCTTCTCTCGCGGGGCGGGAGCAAAGATGCGATGAAACTCTTCCACGATTTCACCGGCAAAGATCCCTACATCGAACCGCTCCTCGAGCGCCGCGGGCTCGCCCCGGAGACAGCCGCGCCGGTCAACGAAGTCAAGCCCCCGAGCGGCGGCTAACGAACTCCGCGACAGCGCAGACCTCCGGGGAGGGCGACCGTTCGGTTGCTGGTGATCGCGTCCCGCGATCACGAACTTTTTCCGGCGCTCGAACGTGAAGGTGGATGCGGAGCCGCAACGAAAGTTCGTCGCGGCGGGACGCCGCAACCAGCACGCGAGACGCGCGCGCTACCCAGAGTCTGGGGACTACCTCTTCCGGGTAGCGCGACCGTCCCGGTTGCTGGTGATCGCGTCCCGCGATCACGAACTTTTTCCGGCGCTCGAACGTGAAGGTGAATGCGGAGCCGCAGCGAAAGTTCGTCGCGGCGGGACGCCGCAACCAGCACGCGAGACGCGCGCGCTACCCGGAGTCTACTGCACCCCGAAAGGGGGCCGGGCCGCTCTTCCGTTACAGCCCGGAAAAAAGCGCGGCGTAGATTTCGATCCCGTCCCAGAGATTCTGCAGCCGCAGGTTCTCGTCGTTTGAATGCTGGTTGTCGTCGTGGTTGGCGATCGGGAGGCCGATCACCGGGATGTCGTTAGGCTGCTGGAAGAGATACATCGGGATACTCCCGCCCACCGTCGGCAGGAGGACGGGGTCATGCCCGGCCGCGCTCATGATCTTCACGATCTCGCGCGAGAGCGGAAGATCGAGGGCCGTCCGGGCCGGCGGATAACCTGCGCCCCAATCGAGCCGGACGATCTTCGGGTTCTTCATCCTGGTTGCGACGTCCGGCGCCTCGTGCACCACCTTGTAACCTTGGGCTTCGATGTGCCGTTCCACCAGCGGCTTGATCGAGTCCGGCGTCTCGTTAGGCACGAGCCGGAAATCGATCGAGGCGCGTGCTTCGGTTTGAATCGTGTTTGAGGCTTTCTCGCCGACGTGCCCGGATTCGATTCCGCGCACGTTCAGCGCCGGCTGGAGGAGCAGCTCGTTCAAGGGTCTCCCCTCGCCTTCCGTCGCGGCGATTTGGAATTCGCGCCGGAGCTCGGTTTCGACATCCGGGATTTTCGCGAGCGCGGCGCGCTCTGCTTCGCTGGCCGGTTTCACGTCGTCGTAGAAACCTTTGATCAGGATGCGGCCGTTCTCGTCCCGCATCGAGTCGAGGAGATGCGTCAGCCTGACGATCGGGTTCGGGACCCAGTTGCCATAGTGCCCGTCATGCAGACCTTTGACCGGTCCGTAAACCGTCAGCTCGAGATCGACCGTGCCGCGGGCGCCGAAAAAGAGTTCGGCGCGCCGGCTTTGGTGGACCGGCCCGTCGCACAGGATCCAGGCGTCGGGACGCAGGATTTTCGGATACTTCTCGAGATACTGCGCGAGATGAGGCGAGCCGGCTTCTTCTTCGCCTTCGAAGACAAAACGCAGATTCACCGAGGGTTTCACCCCGTTCGCGCGCAGGGCGTCGAGGGCCGCGAGCGCGGCGATGATCGGCGCCTTGTCGTCCCCGGCGGAGCGGGCGTAGAGCCGCCATTCGGGATCGATTGTTTTCGCCGCCCGCCAGTTGACGTCGCGCCCGGCGAGATCCCGCATTACCGGTTTCCAGGGATCGCGTTTCCATTTCGCGGGATCGACCGGCTGGCCATCGTAATGCGCATAGATGGCGATGGTCCGGGTCGCTCCCGGCGCCAGCAGATCCGCCACCACGACCGGTGGAGCGCCTTCCAAGGCGAGCAGCTGCGTCGTTAGGCCGCGCTTTTCGTAAAGCACGCGGATCGCCGCGGCGTTGCGCTCGATGTTCGGCCGGTCGCTGGCCAGGTTGGGAATGGCGAGCAAGTCGGAAAACTCCTGGAGGATTTCGCGTTCGTGTTGGGAGCGCCAGATTCGCGCTTTTTGCGCGACTGCGGCGGAGTCCGCGGCCTGCAGGCTTCCGCCAATGAGCAGGCCAAGGCAGATCGAGAGTGCTTTTCTCAAGGCCAATTACTTCTCCTTTTTCAGTCTGCTGAGATAACGCAGGATGAAAAAATCAACCAGCGCGAGCAGAACCGCGATCTCGTAACGACCGAGCGCGACGGCCGCCCCGATCGCGCCGACGTTCCAAATGCTGGCGGCGGTGGCGCTGCCCTTGACGTTGCCATCCTGTTTCAAGATCGCGCCCGCGCCGATGAAACCGATGCCCGTGACGATTCCCTGCAGGACGCGCGCCTGAGCGTCGGGAGCACCGGCAAACGTGCTTTCGGCCAGGAGCATGAAGCCGCAACTCGCCATCGCGACGAGCGGAAACGTGCGCAATCCCATCACCCGGTCGGCCTTTTCGCGGTTCAAGGCGATCGGCAAAGTGAGAATAAAAGCGGCCACCATTTGGCCCAGGTGGCGCGCACTCTCGCCCCAATTCCAATCGATCAGCGCGAAATCCATCTCAGCGAAGCTCGGCCGTTGCGCCTTCGATCTTCTTCCACGGCTCGGCCCGGCCGCCCAGATGCTTGGCCAAAAATTCCTCCACCCGACCGTAGAAGTCGCGATTGTTTTCGGGCCGGGCAAAGCCGTGCCCTTCGTCGGGATAGACCACATAAATGACTTCGCGTTTCGCCTCGCGCAGGGCCGTCACCATTCCATTCACATTCGCGATGGGGACCCGCGGATCGTTCCGGCCCTGTCCGATGAGAAGCGGATCGCGAATCTTGTCGACGTGATAGAGCGGCGAGACTTCGCGGTTCAATTTCTCGTCATGATCGAAATCGCCGCCGCGCCGGCGCCAGCGAGCCGTGATGTTCGACCAATAGCTCGGGAACGAGCGATAAAGCGTGGCAAGTTCCGCCGGTCCGACGCCATCCACGCCACAGGTAAACAAATCCGGCCGCTGCTCGAGCGCGAGCAAGGTGGCAAAGCCGCCGCCCGACCAGCCCATCGCCGCGACCCGCTTCGGATCCGCGATCCCCTGCTCGATCGCCCACTGCACGGCATCGTAAAGGTCTTCCTGCGTGCCGCGCCCCCATTGGCCGGTCCCGGCATTGAGGAACTTGAGCCCGAAGCCGGTCGAGCCGCGGTAGTTCACCTGCAACACCGCGTAGCCGCGATTGGCGAGGAACTGCACTTCCTGGTCGAAGTTGTCGTAATCGCGAAACCAGGGGCCGCCGTGGATGAGCAAGACGAGCGGCAGGTTCTTCGCATCCACGCCGACGGGAGTCGTCAGGTAGGCCGGCAGCTCGAGGCCATCGCGCGCCTTGATCACGACACTCTTTTTCGAGGCGAGCGCGGCTTCCGCTAGCGCCGGATGTTCATCGTAAAGTTTGGTCACCTCCTTCGTGGCGCGATCGAAAAGGTAATACGATGCCGGTCGCTCGCTCCGGCGCGCAGCCAGGGTCCATTTCTGATCAGCGCGATCGCGGCTGATGAGATCGGGAAAGCCCGCCAGCTCGCGGCCGATGGTTTTAAAATCCGCCTCCACCTTGGGATCGAGGAAAACCCAGTGCGGATGGTCGTAATCAAAAAGAACCGCCTGGAGGGCGTTCGTCGCCGGGTCCTCCAGGACGGTGGGCCCGTCGCCAAGTCCGTCGTTGGCCACGTCCGATCGTGCATCCTGCGCCAGGACTTCCAGCTCCTGGCCGTCGCGCAAATTAACCCTAACGAGCCGGCCTTCATCCGAACCGAGTGCGGAATGGATGATGAGGCTTTTCCCATCCGGAGCGAAACCGGCGATGAGCGAACCGCCCACCACCTGTCCGGCAAAGAGCGCCTGCTCGAACGGCATGACAACCAGATCGCGCCACGGCTGGTCGACCCCGTCGCGCACCCGCACGATCGAGTTGCCGCTCTTCCCATCGAACGCAGTCGCGGCGCGAATCACAAAATCGTTATCCGTCGTCCAGGTGAGGACATCGCCCGGGTTGGTCGCCTCGAGCGTGACCGCGCCCGTTTCGAGATCGATGCGGTACATGTCGAAGGCCTGGCGATCCCGCAGGTTGAGCGCGACCAGGACGAAGCGCGGATGCTGCAGATCGGTCAGGACATTCTGCGCCCGCACCCCGCGAAATGGCGTCAGATCGCGCACGTTGCCATTCGTTAGGTCAGCGGAAAAAAGGTGGTTGATCTCGTCGCCCGCGTTGTCCTGCAGATAGAGGATGTGCTGCGCATCGCCCGCCCAGGCATACCATTGAATCGGTCGGTGATTTTCACTCGTCACCTGCCGCGGGTTTACTCCATCGCTCGCCCCGACCCAGACGTTGACGACGCCGTCTTTGTCCGGCGCGAGCCAGGCGAGCTGTTTTCCATCCGGGGATAATTGCGGCGCGGCGCGTTCCGGATTGCCAAAGAGAATTTCGCGCGGAATGAGCGCGGGCAATTCCGCGCGAACCGGCAGGGTGGCAAGGATCGCGGAAGCCATGCAAAGGATTTTCGCGAAACAAATCATTCTAAGTTTTCTTGCCGCGCCGCGCCGGCGCGGCGGGAGCGGTCTTCAGGCCGAGCGCAAACGTGATCACGCCGTAAAGCATGCAAAGCGCGCCGATCGGCACCAGCCAGATGCCGCTACCCGGGTCGCCGTCGTAGGTCCAGAAACCGCCTAACAAGAAGCCGCCTGGCAAAAGAATCGCCGCCCAGATGAGCGCCCAGGAAGTCGAAGGCCGGAGTTTGGTTTGATCCACGCTCCGGATCGTGAGACCGGCCGCGATGTTGACCAGCGAAAGCATGGTCCCGTGAAAATGCCCGAGGGTAAACATGAGCCGGCGCACCTCGTTCCCGACATCGAGATACCAGCCGATCTTAAAACCGTGCATCGTCTCCAGCCCGATCCCGAGAGAGACGTAGACGGCCAGCGCCCACCAGCCGAAGAGAAGATGTCGAGTTGAGTAATCCATTCGTGAGCGAGGTCGGGGAGGTGGCGAAGAATAGCCACAGATTTCACCGATTGCACAGATTGATGCGCTCATGTTGTAGCCGGGGTCGCTGACCCCGGCCGGGATGCCCCCACCTCTGGGGAGCGCACGCGCCTCGCGTGCTGGCGATGGCGCCCTCGCCATCGCGAACTTCTTCCCCCGAGGTAAACGGCTGGCCGAATCGTTTTCGAAAGTTCGTTGCGGCGAGGCGCCGCAACCAGCACGCGAGGCGCGTGCGCTCCCCGGATAAAGACCACTGAAATCGCCCGTCCTTTATTGCGCGACGCTGTAAACTTCGACCAAGGCGACACCAGTCGTGTCATCCGCCCCGCGAACGACGGCGGTAAAGTTACCTGCCGGCACCGTGGCGAAAATCGCCGACTCGTTAGGATCGGTCGGCGCCAGTCCGGTCGCGGTGATCTCTGCCTCCTGGGTATCCTGCCAGTCGTCGTTTGAGGCGATGAGCGCTCCGCTGGCGTTGTGCAGTTCCAACGTCGGATCGGCCAGAGGATTGGTTACCCCGCTTTGGGAAAGAGAGGGCCCGATCGCCCGTACCACGACGCCATTGTTGGCCAAGGCGTTCCCGCCCACGATGAAACCGCCGATCAGGACGTTGTCTTCGGTCCCAACCAGGGCGCGGGCGCTGATGTTGCGTAGTTTTTCCAAGACAGGTTCGAAGGCGAAGGCGCCTGAGATAATCGAGCCGGCAAACTCACTGCTGGTCCCATCGGGACCGAATTTGAGAATTTTGCCGAACGTACCCGCGAACAGGTTGCCGGTACCATCAAAGGCGAGAGGACCCACGAATCCTAAGTCTGAAGCGAATGTGCTTTTTGTTCCATCGGCGGTAAACTTGATGATCGTACCGCTCCCGCTGTCGGCCTCATAGAGGTTACCCGCCTGATCGAGCGCGATGCCTGACGGGCTATTCAGCCCGGAAGCAAAAGTCGTCCTAGTTCCGTCGGGCCCGAATTTGCTGATGGCGCCGACAACCGTTTCCGAGACATAAAGATTACCGGAGCTATCAAAAGCCAGGCCGTTTGGCGAATCCAGACCCGAAGCGAATGTGCTCTTCGTTCCGTCGGGAGAGAATCTCACAATCGATCCACTATCAAGTTCAGCGGCGAAAAGATTGCCCGCGCCGTCAAAAGCAAGACCGATTGGCCCGCTCAACCCGGAGGAGAATACAGTCTGCTCTGCGGCAGGAGTAAACTTGAAAATTGTGTTGCTCCCTCCGTCTGACACGTAGAGGTTGTTTGACCGGTCAAAGGCGAGGCCGACTGGAGTAATAAAACCACCTGCAACGGTGTTCCGAACTCCTTCAGGCGTGAATTTAACGATGGAATTGCCGACTACCATTCCATTCTCCGCCACATAGAGATCGCCAGGAGCACCGCGGGAAGCCGTGCCAAAGAGGACGCTCGTAAGCCCAACGAGCAGCGAGCACAAATGTGGGGAGCTGGGACATTTCATTCAGAGATTCTCCAATTATCTGATGTTTTTGGAATTCACCCTACTGGCTGACGCTATAGACCTCGACCAAGGCAACTCCAGTCGTGTCGCCGGCCCCGCGCACCACCGCCGTATAGCTGCCGGCCGGAAGTGTAGCATAGATCGTCGACTCGTTAGGGTCACCCGGCGCCAACCCAGTCGCCGTGATTTCTGTTTCCTGGTCATCCTGCCAGTCGTCGTTCGAAGCGATGAGCGCCCCGCTGGCGTTATGCAATTCCAGCGCCGGATCAGCCAGCGGATTGCTCACTCCCGCTTGAGAGAGTGAAGGTCCAATAGCCCGCACCAGCACCGCATTATTGGCCAGGGCATTCCCGCCTACGATGAAACCGCCGATTAAGACGTTGTCTTCGGTCCCGACCAGGGCGCGGGCACTGATGTTGCGCAGCTTTTCCGTGACTGGCTCGAAAGCAAGATAACTCGGCTGAGTAAGGCCGGAGGCGAAGACGGTCCTGCTCCCGTCAGGCGAGAATTTCAGGATGGAGCCGCTGCCACTGTCGGTTTCATAGAGATTTCCCTCACCGTCGAACGCGAGGCCAAAAGGCTGGTCCACTTCGGAAGTAAAGAAGACAGTTTCCGTTCCCGTAAACTCGAGGATCAGATTGTTGAAGTTGGCTTCAAAGCGACTTCCCGAGGTGTCGAAGGCAATGCCAGGACCGCCTGAGGCACTCAGCACTTCGCTCTGTCCGTCTGGCGTGAATTTGACGATTCCTCCACTCTGAAATGTCGGGCCGCCAATCGCGGCGAAGAGAATGCCGGACAGATCGAAGGCAAGATAGCGAAAGTTGTAGCCCGTGTTGAAGGTGCTCTTCTCGCCGGCAGGCGTGAACCTCAGAATCATCCCGCAGTCAGCGTCGCATGGGCCGTTATCCGCCACGTAAAGATTTCCCGCACCGTCGAACGCCAGCGCAATCGGATCCCTGAGATCGGAAGCGAAAGTAGTCCGGGTGCCGTCGGAGGTGATCTTCAAAATGGAGCCCGTCGCCGCTTCCGCCACGAACAGGTTGCCCATGCCGTCAAAGGCGAGCCCGCGCGGCTTACCGATGCCGGAGGCAAACGTTGCCTGACTGCCGTCGGAAGCAAACTTGAAGATCGTGGTCCCGTCGGTTTCCGTCACATACAGATCGCCGGAAGCACCGCGTGAACTGGTGGAAACCTGGAGCAGTCCAACTGCAGCCGCAAGATTAGCGAAGCGAAGGAGGAGTGAATGTTTTATAACGATCATAGAATTTACATATTTCGATGCGAATCTGGCACGCGTTCAATACTCATAGAAAGAAATTAACCCGACTCCAGTTGTCGCATTTTTTCCGCGAAGGCGAAAAGAATAAGTTCCTGCTGCGAACGTTGGCCAAAGGAGACTTTCAGCCACCTGGGTGGGCAATAGTCCGGCTTCACCTAGCTCCTCCCGGAGCGGAAGATATGTTGTCGCCCACTGATCGTTCGACTCACCGGTCGTGAGGACATCCAAGAGTGGATCAAGCAGTTTTCCCGCAACGGGTAAGCTGGGGCCCGGCGATTCGTCGTAGGCCCGATCATTAGGGATTGCCGTGGATACATACAGGTAATCAGGCTGCACGTAGACCGCTAAGCCCGATTTATAGTACTGGTCGAGTCTATCAGCAAGCGTCTTCTCGTCGTCAAACTCCAACACTTGCGTTAAATCTTGCGGTGAGTAGCTAATCTCATCCACGACTCGACAACCGGCGGTGGCATTGAAGTCCGCAATCTGGTCCAGAAATCCGTTATCCGCGGAGTTCCAGAGGTATTCTTCCTTCCAACGAACGATCAGCCGATTGGGAACGTGCGGTATCTGCGATAGGTCGACTTTGACGGGCGGCGGTTGCGTGTCGGATGAATCCACCTTCTGCCCAATTCGATCCGCATCCAGCCCGCGCAAGGCGGCCTCTGGAATCGCGTCGTCTGGTTCATATGCCCGAATAAAATCAGCAGGCCGAAATTCTAGATTCGAGGCAGATTGAGCGACGACCTTTTCAACTGCGCCGCATTCCTGGAGCAGCGAGATCGTTCTCTGTGCCTGGTCTTCGGTAAAATCTTTCGGGAAGGAAAGCGTGACGAGCAATTTCGGCCCGGCGTACCATTGCACTTCCGTCAGCCCATTCTCTTTTTCCAGAGAGGCAAGTACCGCTAATTCCTGGTCCAAATCGAGTGAAGTCCGCAGGGAATCCTTGATCTGGACTATGATCGGCTCGAAGAGTCCCTCGTCACCGACCAGCAGGGCGGAAGCCGGGGTGGAGCAAAGCAGGATCGAGACTAAGGCCAAGGCAGCCAGAACTGTCGGCCGGCAGCGACTTCGCATGAGAGAGAGAGAGAGAGATTGTTTATCGGGCTCTGGACGGGATTCATATTTTCCTTTCGTGGGTGGGTTTGAGTGGAGGCTGAATTGAAAAACGATCTCGTTCTGCACCCTCTGCAATTGCGAAGCGAGTAAAACAGTAGCCAAACAGTAAAGAACAGGCGCGAAACAGTTTGGTAGCCAAGCGCCTCTCGCCATTGTAGAATCGCCCGGTGCGAGAAAGAGCGTCTATCCCCTTACCCCGTTTGCCGCGTCGGTTGATTCTAAAAAAGTCTGAGACGCGAGCGAGCGCGCTCTTTAGAATTTTGCAGGGCGTGGCAAAAAACAACCGCACTGCACAAACCCAAACCTTCTACTCTCTTCGTGAAGTCGCTGAGAATTTTACGCTGCCGCTCTCACTCGTCAGCCGCGTCTTCCACCGGCTCGAAGAGGAAGGGTTATTGGGAAGGATCCGCGGGTCGCGCACCGTCCTGCACGGCCGCAAATACGATCGCCATTTGCACGTGCGTGGAGTGGTTGGATTGCCGGTCTCGATTTTTCGTTTTGCCGCCTTTTCCGATTATCGAATCTTCATTACCCAGCTCCGTCGCCAGCTTCGCCGGCGAGGGTTCATGCCGGCCGCGGTGTTTTTCGAAAGACACGAGGTGCGAGGAACCTTTCTCGCCGAGCATCTCTTGGAACCCAAATCCGACTCGGTCATTTGGTTTGGTCCCGATCGCGAATCTCAGGAGAGCGTGGCCGCCTTGCGCGACGCGGGCGTCCGCTTGCTCGGTGTGACCGATTCGGCTCTCGCTTCAATCCGATGCCGCTACGAGATTCGCCGGGAAAATGCGCTCCGCTTCATCTTGCGAGAGTGGCGCGCGGCAGGTCTTACCTCAACGATCGTGGTCGGCGCGCGCAGAGGCCGTTCTGCCGTGGATGAAGAAAGATGCTGTGCGGCAAGCGAGAATGAGCTGCTCGGGGCAACAACCCTGACGATTGAAGAAGGACAATTGAAGCGAGCCTTAAGCACACTCTCGCGCAGGGAGAAGCGTGGGATCATGCTCACCGGCTCAGCAGCCGCGTTGTGCGCGGTGCGCGAACCAGACGCGTTCTGGAAACTGTTGCAGCAGCGCCGCGTCGCGTTCGTCGATGGTCCGATCAGCCTGTTATTCGCAAAGGTTCCCCCCGTCCCAGTGGACTTGATTACGGTTGATTGGCCAAGCGTGGCTGGGCGGATCGTCGATGATCTCGTCACTCAGGCGGCTTGGGACAAATCCGAGTCGCTGGTTTTTCATGCCGAGGCGCATCTGCGGGTGCCGCTCAGTCGCTTCTGCCACGAACTCTGAAGTGATCCACAGATTTACGTAGATTTCCGGGACCGCCCGAACGAGAGGGCCAATGTAATCTGTGAAATTGAGCACGGAGACGAACGGCTGTCTCGCAAAGCGCCCCAAGCGCTGCCACCCTTGCGGGAAGCTTTTTCAAATGCCCAGCAGGTTGAGCGATTTCGCTCCGGCCGCCGCGGAAATAGGAATGCTTTCGTCGAAAGTGACCAATTGCCCTTGGTGCGATGTGGCCAGCCCAAGCAGATAGATATCTGTCACCTGACGACCTCCATGTATTCGATCCGCGATGAAGCGGGTCCCCTCGCGCAGGGTAAGCTCGTCGGGCCAAAACTCGTGGTCGCTCCTCGCCACGAAATCTTGCAACAATCGAATCAGCTCGGCTGGAGTGAGTCGGATTCGCGAGCTGTATCCAGGGTGACACATGATGCGCACGAGCCCGTTCTCGGTCAGAGGACAACTCGCCCAACCGGTCCTGGCGCCCGTGGCCCACCAAGTATGAGCACGATCATGGAAGACGTGGTCGGCATCGAGAAGCGCGATGAGGACATTGACGTCGAGTAACGCGCGCACTTTACACGCCCTCTTGATCCATGAGCTTTCTCACATGGTCCAGGGTGATGACATCGCCTCTGGGCTGCAAGACCGGAACCGTGTTCTTGCGCTGGGTGGCAGCCGGAGACGCACCAAGAGCGCGTCGAACAAGCGTAGAAATGACCTTCCCAGCGGTGGACTTCTCTTTCGTGGCCAGTTCCTTGGCCGCCTGCAAAACATCATCGTCGAGGTCAATCGTGGTGCGCATGCATCAGATGCTACTGCATCATTCATCTCGTGTCAAAGCGATGCTCAACTAACCTCCACCCCTACTCCGCGAGCACGATCGGCTTGTTATCCCGCTCGCGCCGAAGCCGACTGAAGACATCTTCCTGAAAGCGCCCTCCGGGATCGAGCGCCGTTTTCGGATCGAAATTCGGATCCCCGGGCCGCACTTCGTTCCACCATTTCTGATAACTCTGCTTCACCGCCTGACCGAGCGCCTCCGCGTCGGCGGTATAGGTAAATTTAAAATCTTCGAATCCGGGCAAGGTCTGCAGTGATTTCCAGGCGTCGAAGCGGACGGCCGCGTAAGGGTCGAGCAAGGTGTAGCTCAGGAAAGGATAGAGCCAGTCGCGTCCGGAAATTTTCTGGGCCGGTTCCCAGCCCATCCCCCAGGCGATGAGCGCGCGCTGGCCGGCGTCGCCTTTCACCAGCCACTGCACCGCGGCCGAGATCGTCTCGTCGTCCTCGGATAAGAGCGGGACCGGTTGCTGATACCAGTTGTGCAACTTGTTTGCCGTCCAACTGAGCGTTTGGTCGAGGTGGCAAAGATTGCAGGCGTTCGGCCGACCGTGGTCGAGGCTTTCACGAACGTTAGGCGAGGAGACCTCGTGGCTGCGCATGGCATGGAGCAAACCAAAGGTCGTATGCGGCATGTGGCAGTTGTAACAACTGCTCCCGGACGAGCCGGCTTCGTGATGCGTATGGCTCGTTAGGCGCGACTCCATTTCCTTATGACATTGCAGGCAGGCCTGGTCGGACTCCATGCCCGGCGCGAGCTGATCGTTCCGCGCCCAGGTCTTAAGCGCAGCCGAGGTCGTGGGGGTCGTGGGATGCATCTCGTGACAGGAAATGCAGGAAAAATTTCCTCCCTTGAAGCAAGGCGAAGCCTGCACGCCGTTCATCTCCCGGCCCGTCACCCGGATCATGCCGTCGCCCCAAAAACGGTTTCGGTAAAAATCCGGCTCGGTCTCGCGGATAAAATTTTTCTGCGAAGCGTGATCGGGCGCGCTCGGCTGAACAACGAAGCGCTGTACGAGATCTTCTTTGCCGGGACGAAACTTTCCGCCCTGCCGGTTGAAATCGATTTTCTCCTCCATGCCATTGAAAGCCCAGACGCTGTGACATTGTCCGCAGGCGAGGGCCGAATCCGGCCCTTTCATCTTTTTCGCGTTCGCGATCGTCGGATCGGTTTCTTTCGTGAGGTGAAGTTTCCAGCGCCGGAGCGGATTGCGATTGGCCGCAATGTGCTCGCGCCCTTCGCTGTGACAGGCTTCGCAGGCAATTCCGAATTCGCTCACCTTGCTGTCCCACTTGTTGCCCTCGACGAACTGCGAGACGCCCTGGGTGACATGACAATCCATGCAGGCGCCATTCCAGGAACCGATCGAATAGGCCTCCTTCGTTTCCGGCGGCATGAGGAACGTCTGCGTCACCGGCGCCCACATTTTTTCCGCGATGATGTAGGCAAAGGGAAATTGCTCGAGCGTTCTCCCCTGTCCGGTTTCGGTCCATAATATTTGGAGCGTGTGCGAACCGGTCAGAAGCACGACCTCGCGCGGCGGACCGAAGTCCGTCTCGCCTAACGACCGACTGGACACCAAGATTTTCTCCCCCTGGCGCGTCAACTTGTGTTCTTTCCCGGCAAAAGTCAGCACCTCTTTGGGCACCTCGGCGATCAACGTCCCCGGTGTCGCGACCTGCGTCATGGTGCGGTGAAACGAAGTGTGCCAGCTCGCGTAGTTACCGGGGTGACAGGCCCGGCAGGAATCCGAGGTCACATAATTTTCCTGCGGCGCGGCGATCGGCCGGTTCCCGGGCGCAGGCGTGGCACCACCCGCCAGGTCTTCCCAAACAAGCGCGCCGAGCGCGAACGCGCCGAGGACCAACGCAACGGGAAGCAACCAGCGAGGCTTTCCAGATGTTGGTTCTTCCGCCATGCGGGCAAGACTGACGGGGAACGCCGGCTTTTTCAAGAACGCGCGCAATTGCGCGGCGACAGGAGGGCGGTAAGGTGCGGACGATGGCAGATGATCGCTGGTGAAACCGCAAGGTCCGCCAGAGGAAAGTCCGAACACCAAACGGCAGCATGCCGCGCAGAAGGCGCGGGGGCGGCTCACGAAAGGGAGCCGCGACGGAAAGTGTCACAGAAAATATACGGCCCAGCGAAGGCGCAAGCGTTCGTTAGGCAAAGGTGAAAAGGCGAGGTAAGAGCTCACCGCGCGCGAAGCGATTCGCGCGGCACGAAAAACCCCATGCGGTGCAAGACAAAACAGAGGAAGGGCAGCCGGTCCGCCAGCCCCGGAGAAATTCGGGGCTAGACCCTCGGGTATCGTCGCATCACGCGGCGCGTAAGCGCCGCGGGCGTCCGGCGCAGGCCGGGCGAGATAAATGATCATCGCCCCGGAGAAATCCGGGGAGACAGAATTCGGCTTATCGCCATCGACATGAAGGGCGTTCTCGGAAACGAGGGCGCCCTTCCACTTTTCCGGAATGATGAGACAGGATTAAAAAACAGCGGCACCACCGTTCCGTGAATCCTGTAGATCCTGTTAATCCTGCCCAAAAAATGAGCAATAGCCCGCCGCGCTCCCGAGATTGGAAGATCCCTGCTGCCTGGATCACGCTCTGCGTGGTCTGGAGCTCGACCTGGCTGGTGATCAAGATCGGGCTGCGCGATCTGCCGCCGCTCTCCTTTGTCTCGATCCGGTTCCTGATTGCGTTGCTCGTTCTGATCGCGATTTCCATCGGCCGGACCGGGCTGCTGCCGAAGCGCCGGGCCGATTATCTCGTGCTCGGTTTTACCGGCGTGCTCATGTTCGCGGTCAATTACGCGCTGCTTTTCTGGGCCGAGCTGCATGTTTCCTCCGGGCTCGCCGCGGTCATCCAGGCATCGATCCCGATCTTCGGCATGGCCTGCGCGCACTGGATGTTGCCCGATGAACCGCTCCGCTGGCAGCGCCTGGTCGGCGCGCTGGTTGCGATTTTTGGCGTCGGATTGATTTGTGCGCGGCTGCTCAGTTTCAACGGCTGGCTCGCTTTTCTCGGCGGCCTCGGGATCACGATCGGCGCGGCGAGCGCGGCTTATTCCAACGTGCTCTTGAAGGCGAAAAAAATCGAGCTCGCGCCTTCCATGCTGGCCGCCTGGCAGATGATTTTCGGCACGGTGCCGCTCTTGGTTGTGGGGCTGGTGGTGGATGGAAACCCGCTTCATTTCCACTGGACGACGAGCGCGGTTCTTTCGCTCCTTTACCTGGCGGTGATCGGATCCTCGTTCACTTTCCTGCTTCTCTATTGGCTCATGCCGCGGATGTCGGTCACGAACCTGCAGGCGATCTCGCTCATCACGCCGCCGGGCGCGATTGCCTTCGGCTGGGCCTTTGGCGGCGAGCGCCTCTCCGCCTGGTCGCTCCTGGGCGCGGCTTTCGTGTTGCTTGGCGTCTGGATGATTTTCCGCCGGATCGCGGAGCCGAAAGAGGTCGTCGCCGCCACAGCGGTAGGTCGCGGCTAAGGGTAGCTACCCGAGGCAATCGTCGAGACAGCGCAAGAGATGCGAGACCGTTTCCTCGGTCTCGTCGCCCATGTTGGAGAGTCGAAACGTCTGGCCTTTCAGTTTTCCGTAGCCGCCGTCGATCACGAGATGATATTTCTCGCGCAGGTCGCGCACCAGTTTGGCGACATCGATTGCGCGATTGTTACGCACACAGGTCAGGCTGAGGGCGCGATGCCCTTTCGTCGCGAAAAACTCAAAACCGCGCTCGCGCACCCAGTCATGGACGAGCGCGTTCGTGCGCGCGTGGCGCTCGTAGCGATTCGTTAGGCCTTCCGCCCCGATCTCTTCCAGTTTCGACTGCAACGCGTAGATGTGGCCGATGCTCGGCGTGGTCGGAGTCATCCAGCCTTCCTGCTGTTTCTTGAACTCGAGAAAATCGAAGTAGTAACCGCGATCTGTGGCCTCCTCCGCACGGGCAAAAGCTTTCTCGGAAACGCTGAAGAGTGCGAATCCAGGCGGCAAGGCAAGCGCCTTCTGCGAGCCGGTCAGAAGGACGTCGATCTGGCAGGCATCCATCGGGATCGGGACCGCGGAAAAAGATGAGACGGAATCGACGATCAGCGCAACCTCGGGATATTTCGCCAGCGTGCAGCAGATCTCCGGGAGCGGATTCATCACCCCGGTCGAGGTTTCGTTGTGGATGAGCGTGACGGCGTCAAATTTCCCGGTCGCGAGTTGGGCATCGATCGCTTTGTGATCGATCGCCTCGCCCCAGGCCACCTGGAGCGGCTCGGCTTCCTTGCCGCACCGGCGGGCGACATCGAGCCACTTATCGGAAAAGGCCCCGCACATGCAGCAGAGGACGCGCTCCCTAACGAGATTGCGGATTGCCGCCTCCATCACCCCCCAGGCCGAGGAAGTGGAAAGAAAAACCGGCTGCTTCGTCCCGAACAATTCCTGGAGCCCGGGATGAACCTCGCGGTAGAGGTCCTTAAAGGCTTCGCCGCGGTGCCCGATCATCGGGCGTGCGAAAGCGGCCAGGGTTTTCTCCGAAACCTCGACCGGGCCGGGGGTGAAAAGTTTGTCGTGTGGCACCATGCGCGACGACAGGTTCCACGTTTCCTTCCGAGGTTCAATCCGATCCTTCGCTGGAAACGGCCAATCCAACTCCACGGTCATTTTCGTTCTGGAAGAAAGGAGAACAATTTATGGCACAAGGATCGAAAGAGAAATATACCGACAAACAAAAACGCAAAGCCGAGCACATCGAAGAAGGCTATGAGAAACGCGGCGTCTCGAAGAAGGAAGCGGAGAGCCGCGCCTGGGCGACCGTGAACAAGGAAGACAAAGGCGGGAAGAAGAGCGGTTCCGGCCGCGGCAAGAAGAGCAGCAAGGCCAGCTCGCGCAAGGGCGGCAAAAAGGGTGGGACGAAATCGAGTGCCGGGAAAAAGACATAGTAACTCCCGTTCACCGTTCGCGAATCACGCGCCGGGAAGAACCTTGAAACTCCCCGCGCTGCATAAAGAGCGCTAACCCTGGGGCGGGCTGCTCTCTCCCCGGCCGGTTTTCTGCCGTAGTTCGTCGATTTTTTTTGAAGCCTCCGCTTTCGTTAGGCTTTCGTTGAATTCTTCGCCCGCTTCCCGGCAAAGCGTCTGGAGGTAGGAACGCTGCGGGCCGGTCATGGCTTCGTCGCCTGTCGTCCAATCGTCCGGGTTCTTTTCCGGGTTGAGCGCGGCAGGTGGAACGTTTTCGGGCGGTCGATCGTCGGTGTTCATGACCAGGGAATCGAGCCCGGCCCGGCGGCCGGACTTGCAGAAGTGGCGGGGGCCAGCAGGCGTCCGGCCTGCGATTCAAGGGCATGGACAAACTGGGTGATCTCATTAGCCGGCAAAAGTGGCTTGGTCCGGTGGAAAAAGTGATGGGTGCGGTGGCCGAGACGGTTTTCGACAAGGCCATTCCGTTCGGGGGCAAGGTCCGCAACTTTCTTCATGGCACCTGGTTTGGACATCCTCTTCATCCGGTCATCACTGACGTGCCGCTCGGCGCCTGGACGGCGGCGACGGCGTTCGACGTTTACGAGCTCGCGACCGGTGACGAAAGCCTGACGCGAGGGGCGGACGCCGCGGTCAAGATCGGGCTGCTCGGCGCGGCCGGCGCGGTCGTGACGGGTTTGAACGACTGGAATTACACCTACGCAAAGCCGAGAAAAGTCGGAGCGATGCACGCGGTCATCAACATCGCGGCGACGGCTTGCTACGTCGGCTCGTGGTGGCAGCGGCGGCAGGGCTGCCGGCGCGCCGGTCTCCTGACGGGATTCGCCGGTTACGCCTTGTCAATGGCGGGCGCGTATCTCGGCGGGCACCTGGTTTATAACGAGCGGATCGGGGTCAACCATGCGCCGGAAGAATTGCCCGACAAATTTGTTCCGTTGATGAAGGAATCGGAGCTGGCGGAAAACAAATTGTATAAGTCCGAGGCGGAGAATATCCCGGTCGTGGTCGTGAAACGCGGCGGCCAGATTTTCGTGATGGCGGAGAAATGCTCGCATCTCGGCGGGCCGTTGTCCGAGGGCGAATTCGACGGCAAAACGATCACCTGCCCGTGGCATTACTCGAAATTCGCGAGCGAGGACGGGAGCGTGGTGCAGGGTCCGGCGACTTACACGCAGCCGTGCTTCGAGGTGCGGATCCGCGACGGGCGGGTCGAGGTGCGCGCGCCGCGCGGGATGGTGGCCAATCCCTACTGATTCGGGGTCGCGCTCGGGAAGAGGCTTGCGCGCAAAACCTTCGCGTGGCATAGACACAACTCCCGATTTCCATGGCCACCGTATCGCAAATTACCGCTGACCCCGCATTCGAAAGCTCCTTCTTCTGGGACCATTACAAGGGGGTGATCATCGCGATCGGCGCGGTGCTTCTCCTCGGCCTCCTTGGTTTCGGCGGCTACCAGGTTTACCGGGCTCGTCAGGCCAACGAAGCGACTGCGCTTCTCGCCAACGCCGATTCCCCGGCCCAATACCAGGCCGTGATCGATCGCTTCCCCGGTACCGAACCGGCCGCCAGCGCCTACCTGCTCCTGGCCGCGCAGCTGCGCCTGAAACAGAAATACGCGGACGCGAGCACGACCCTGCAAAAATTCATCGCGAAATACCCGAAGCACGAGCTGATCACGACCGCCTGGATGGGGGTGGCAGCAAATCTCGAGTCGTTAGGGAAACAGGACGAGGCGCTCAGCACCTATCAGCGCCTGGCCACGGAATATCCGAAGAGCTTCAACGCACCGCTCGCGCTTCTCGCGCAAATTCCTTTCCTCAAGGCGAAGAACCGCACTGACGAAGCGCGCCGGGTCTGCGAGACGGTCCTGACGCAATATCGCGACAGCATCGTGGCAAGCGAGGCGATGCGGGAATTGAGTTCGCTGCCGGCGCCGGCCTCCACCGCACCGATACCGCAGCCAACCGCCGCGCCGATCCCGATGGCGCGCCCGCCGGAAGAGCTCGCTGCGCCTTCCGCGAAACCGTAGGCAGGACTTCGCGTCGATTCGTTGCCGCTTCGCTCCGCGAAGTATCGCGACACACGTCGCCGAAAAGTCGGTGCGAGATCGCGAACGCGAATTAGCGCTTCGAGAACTGGAAGCGCTTGCGCGCGCCCGGCTGACCCGATTTCTTGCGCTCTTTCATCCGCGGATCGCGGCGGAGCAATCCCTCGGCTTTCAAGGTGCCGCGCAGATTGGCGTCGACCTGGAGCAAAGCGCGCGAGATGGCGAGACGAGCCGCCCCGGCCTGACCGGTGGCGCCGCCACCGGAGGTGTTGACCGAGATGTCGTAGGCGTTGGCCAGCTTCACGGCCTGCAAGGGCTGGAGCACGGTATTCTGCAGCGGAACGGTCGGGAAATAATCCTCGAAGCTCTTGCCGTTGACGTCGATTTTGCCGTTCCCCGCGGTCATGCGAATGCGGGCGACGGCCGTCTTGCGACGACCGGTGGCGATGAATTCCTGTGTCTCAGCCATGAAATTATTTCGTTAGTCCAAGACCACGTTGGCGGGCGCCTGCGCGGCGTGAGGATGTTCCTCGCCGCTGTACACTTTGAGTTTCCGATAAATGGCCCGGCCCAGTTTGTTGTGCGGGATCATGCCGCGGACGGCGTGCTCCACGAGCAGCTCGGGATGGCGCGCCCGGCGGGAGCGGACGCTCTCGCTTTTGTGGCCACCGACGAACCCGGAGTA
>JBBSLW010000028.1:0-20748 GCA_038233495.1 Chthoniobacterales bacterium
CCAAACGCCGCTCGCGGGTCTTCGGCAACTGCTCACGTTGCCCCCGCAGGGAGCGCCGTGCAGTCTCTGGGTGGGCGCATGCGCCTCGCGTGCTGGCGATGGCACCCCCGCCATCGCGGACTTTCTCTCCGTTCATTTCCTGCCACCCCAAGGCGCAGACGCCGTTAGCTCGCAATCTTGAAGATGATCTTCCCGTCGCGTTTGCCCTGCGCGGCGCGCGCCGGCGCCTCCGCAAACTCGCCTAACGAGTAAGCACGCTCCACCTTCGTCTCGAGCAGGCCGCGCCGCGTCAGGTCGAAGAGCGGCGCGTAGGTTTCCCGGCGCGCCTCCGCGCTCGCCTGCTCGTACCACTTGTTCACCCAGAACCCGGTGAAGTGCAGGTTCTTGAAAATCAGTAAGCCGTTAGGCACGTGCAACGGCTGCAGGCTCATCGCGCCGTAGGTGACGATGGTCGCTTCCGCCGCCATGATCTTGGCCTGGCGGAGCGCGCTCTCGCCCCCGACCGCGTTGAAGCCGAGCCGGATCGGCGCGCCCCCGGTCGCTTCCGCGGCGGCAGTGCGCAGGTCGTCATTATCGAGGAGGACGACCTCGGCCCCGGCCGCGCGCATTTCCTCGAGCAGCTCCGGCCGACGCACGACGTTGACGGTGCGAAACCCGAGCTCGCGCGCGAGCACGATCACGGCCTGGCCGACGGCGGAGTTGGCCGCGTTCTGCACCACCCAGTCGCCTTTCTCCAGCCTAACGAAATCATGCAGCATCCTCCAGGCGGTGATCGGATTGATCTTCAACATCGCGGCCTGCGCAGGGTCGATCTCCGGCGGGACCACGACCAGCTTCCCGGCTTTTACTACCGCGGCTTCCCGCCAAGTGCCGATGTCGTGCGGCAGGATGACCTGCTGGCCCACCGCCACCTCCTGCACCGCGCCGCCGATTTCCTCGACCACGCCCGCGCCTTCAAAACCCGGCGTCGCCGGCAGCGGCGGGCGGACCGGATATTTCCCCTCGATCGCGTTCAGGTCGGCCGGGTTGATCGGCGCGGCCAGGACCCGCACGCGCGCTTCGTCGTCCGCGAGTGGCGGTAGGGTTATTTCTTCCAGCCCCAAAACCTCCTCCGGTTTTCCGTGCGCCTCGTAAACAATCGCCTTTATTCTCATCCTTCAAATGTCGCGCCTTCGTCGTCCTCGTCCTCGAACTCCTCTCCGGATCGAGGACGAGGACGAGAATCCCAATCCGATGGAACCGCATCCTAACGCGAACACGCTGGCCGGCAATCTCCGATCGGGCGCCCGCCTCGCCCTCGTCGGCCTGGTCGTCAATTTCATCCTCGCGGCCGCCAAGATCACGGCTGGTCTTCTCGGCAATTCCTTCGTCCTGATCGCGGACGGGATCGAATCCGCGCTCGATATCGCGGGCTCCGCCATCATCTGGGGCGGGCTCAAAGTGGCGGCCCGCCCGCCCGACGATACCCATCCCTACGGCCACGGCAAAGCCGAGCCGGTCGCAGCCGTCATCGTGTCGTTAGGCGTGATCGCGGCCGCTTTCGGCCTCGCCGTCCAAAGCGCGCACGCCATCTTCCAGCCGCACTCCGCGCCCCGGCCCTTCACCCTCGTCGTCCTCGTTATCGTCGTGGTCGTGAAGGAAATGCTCTACCGCTCCGTCATCCGGATCGGGAAAGACGTCGAGAGCACCGCAGTGCAAACCGACGCCTGGCATCACCGGACCGATGCGCTCACCTCGATCGCCGCCTTCATCGGCATCTCGATCGCGCTCCTCGGCGGCCCGGCCTGGCAGAGCGCGGATGCCTGGGCCGCGCTTTTCGCCTGCGCCCTCATCGGCGCCAACGGCTACCGATTACTCAACCCCGCCCTTCACGAGATCATGGACACCGCGCCGCGCGGCGAGATCGTGGACGCGATCCGCGCCGCTGCCGCCGCGGTCCCGGGAGTCGTGCACCTCGACAAATGCCTCGTGCGAAAGATGGGGCTGGAGTTTTACGTCGACCTGCACGTGGGTGTGGACGAGAGGATCACGGTGCGCGCGGGTCACAGCATTGCCCATGAGGTGAAAGACGCGATCCGCGGGACCGATGGTCGCATCGCAGATGTGCTGGTGCACATCGAGCCCGCGCGGGCGGGTTCGTTAGGCTAAAGGTCTCCATGCCTCCGTCATCTTCGCAGCCTTTTTTGTCAAGATTTTGCAACCTGACCCTCGTGCCCTTGGGAGGCGATGAAGCTGTCAGAAGTGGTCGCTTATGAAAGGCAGACAGCAAGGTCGTCTTGAGTCATGGAAAACGCGAGCGTCCGCCGGCCAACGGTTGGCTACATCGCCTTTAGACCTTTGGCGGTATGCTGCTTTCTGATATTAGGCAGAGCAGCGGACTCTTCTCTCGATAGTAAATCCGACAAACAACCATCCAACATTAGCTTTGTGTCCGCCCGGCAGGAGCTTGCGAATTTTGGCCGTTGAAGATCACGTTCTTGCGTCGAGAGTATTGGGCCCGCTTGCTCGATCATTTCGTCATGAACATCAGACCGCTTTTTGTTTGGAGCGCCTTCTTTCTGTTCGCGAGCGTCGCTTACGGCGCTGGCTCGTATCAGCGCACGAGAGACGGAACGCTCGTCTGGAATGGTTCACCTAAACCCGGCGAGTTCGCGACGTGGTCCGGCAAGCGCGACAAAAACGGATACGCCACTGGCTCCGGGACACTGACCTGGTATGAAGCGAAGACACCAATCATCGTCGGCTCTCTCATTCCGGATACCAGAAGGGACGCGGTCGTCGTCAAACGTGTTTCAGGCAAAATGGTGCGCGGGAAAATGAATGGAGCTGTCACTTCCAGCAGTGGCGTCGGAAGCAGGTCGAAAGCGACCGTTCTTAAAGGAGGTAAGAAGCCGGTGAATCGGCCGCCACACGATCGCCAAAGCCCTCGTAAAAAGGCAGCGCGCGCGCCAACTCCAGCAGCGGCAGCAACGCCGACCGCGGAGCGAGCTCCTACGCCAACTCGAGAGCAAACGGCCACGCCGACTCCGGAGCAAACGGCCACGCCAACTGCAGAGCGCACCCCTTTAGCAGCCACACCAACCACTACGCCAGCGCCAGAGCAGAACCCTTCGCCAGCCGCACAAGAAACCCCGCCTGCAGTCACACAACAGACGGCCATCGCGGCGCCGCAGCAGACCGCGACCCGAACGCCGCAGCAACACGCCAGGCAACCTGATACGCAAAGTGCAATCGTATCGATGCCAACCTCGCCTGACCGTTCTCCCCGCTCGCCCACCGCGTCGCCACCGGCGTTACCGAAGCCGCCGCCAACTCTGGACGCACAAACCCTTGCCGCGTTAGATACTCTCTACCAAAAAGCAGTTAAGGCCAACGATGTCGCCATAATGGATCAGATTTTGGCCGATGACTTTGTTTTCGTGACAGACCGCGGTACTTCTTTGACGAAGGCCGACTTGATCAAGGAAGCGCGAGGAAAACGGACGATCTACGAGAACCAGGAAGAGGAGGAAGGCACGCAGAAGGTGCGAATCTGGCGAGATACAGCTGTTGTTACTGCGCTCTTGAGGGTCAAAGGCACGAGAGACCAAAACCCCTTCGATTACAAAGTCTGGTTCACTGGGACTTATGTTCGGACGGCTACGGGTTGGCGTTACGTATTCGGGAAAGCATCGATCCCGATGCCGGCGCCGGACGCGAAATAGTTTTCGATTACCTGATTGGTCTTTCGTGACATCTATCGCGCGGGCGCGGCTGTGGAACATCCATTCAGGGGTAGCGTTTGAGGAGATAGGGTTTTTGAAGCACCAGTATCACGCAGGGGTGTTAAGATCCGAGACTCAAAGATGCGGACAGCGTCTGCCCCTGAGACGGACTGGCCGGCCCTTGTGATTGAGAGCTTGGTAATGCGATAGTCACACCACTTCGATTGTTGTCGACATCGAACTCAGCACCAAACGGTTCCGGGACGCCGGAGCGGTCGCGAAGCGACCGCGAGCGCCGAATGAAGCCGGCGGAGTGCGTGCTTCGCTACGCGACGGTGGAGTGGCGCAAGCGCCGCGCACCGACCATCACCAAACCAAGACCACCCCGGCCCAAGAGAGCGAAGGCACCATGCTCTGGAACGACGGTGGCAATCCCGGGCCCGGCAATAGCGAGCCTGTAATCTCCGGAGTCAGTGTTGGCGAAGCCCGTCGGGACAAGGAAATAGTTGACGCCGGTGTTCAGATTGAGGGTAAACCCAGCGAGACCGATGGTTGGATGTCATCGTTCGCGATCAGGACATTAATGAGCTGATTGGTCGGTCTGAACGAGTTCTGATAGGGGACCGCATAAATGTCCCAGATGTAATGACGCCGCACTAACAAATTCTGCACACTGGGTTCTTGCCTTTTTTGCGCACGGCTATCGCGCAGGTTCTGTATTCTTCCGGGGGATGGCTTTTTTGATATAGCTGCTTAGACTAAATGGCGAAATGAAAAGGGGCTTACTCCTGGTATTGACTTGGATCGCTGCGACTGGCTTTCCTGTCACTTTTGCCGACAAGAAGGCCGATCCTGTCGTAGTCTCCGGCTGGCTGGCAGAGATCGACCCGTCGGCCCATACCTTTGCGATCCGAAATGGGAAGAAGCTTCTCCAGTTCACGACCATTCCATCGCGCACCAATATCACGGTCGATGATTGGGGAACCTTCCAGACCTCGCTTAGTTCAGCCAGAGTCGGCGATGCCGTCCTGGTGAAGCTGTCGCTGGCGGAAAGCCACCCCTATGTGAAGTCAGTGAAGTTTATACACCGTCCAGCCACCGCGACACCGATCAAAGCGCGCCCGGGCTTTGTTCTTTCTCCTTACTCCCATTCGATCTTTGACGTGAGAAAATGCGCGCACGGGGAAATGATTGAAGATGTTTGGCCAGGGAAGATATTCCTTGTCCCATGAACGGGGGAGTCCTGGCTTGGCCGGCAGCAAATGGATCAGGGAATAAAGGTCAGTTCTGAGGTCAGTTCCAGAATCTCGGCATGTCAGATCTCGAGATTTGCCCACCGCTTAATCGAAAGCGGGCATAAGAGTGGCGAGGGCGTCGGCCAGGTTTTCCCGGGCCGCGGTGATCTGGCGGGCGAAGCGGCTTAGCCTGACGACGGCGCTGGGATGCGTGAGCAGGTGACGGGTCAGACGCCAGGGATTGGTCCGCTGCTGCTCGAGATCGAAGAGGACGGCGGGCGGCGCCGGGAAGGGCGCGGCGGCGGTGTCGCTGATGACGCGCAGGGAGAGCATCGGGATTTTCCGCGCGGCGCAGACTTGTGCGATCCACAGCGTTTCCATGTCGACGGCGGCGGCGTTTTCTTCGCGCGCCAGTCGGGTGCGCTCGGCGGTGCCTTCGATGACGTGCGCGGCGGTCGCGAGCCGGGCGACGCGGCCGACGAGGAGGGCCTGGGCGCGGGCCAGCAGCCCGGGATCGGAGAAGTTTTCCGCGAGCAGGAGGTCGCCCACGCCTAACGACGGGTCGACCCCGCCGGCGAAGCCGCTGCTGATCAGGAATTCGAAAGGTTGCGAATCGAGAAAGGGTCCGATGCGTTCCTGGCAAACCTTCCGGCCGACGCCGGTGTGGAGGACGGCGACCTGCGCACGGCGCTCGCCGAGAAGGCGCAGGAAGTCACCGCTTTCGTTAGGCAAGGCAAAGGTGACGGCGAACATGGGCGCGATTCGTCAGGGCAGTGGTTTATTTACGAGAAGGAAAGTGCTGGGCGACAGCTTCCGGGGAGCGCACGCGCCTCGCGTGCTGGCGCTGGCGCCCTCGCCAGCGCGGACTTTTCGCGGGATTGACTGCCGCGGGATCTCCCGCATTACCGGACAGAAAAAGTTCGTTGCGGCGAGGCGCCGCAACCCGCACGCGAGGCGCGTGCGCTCCCCGGATCGGCTCGCATCCTCGGTTCTTTTCATGCGGAGATGAAGGAGCTAATGCGGGTTGGCAAGGACGATCTCGAGCCGGACCGGCTCGTCCGGCGAGGCCGGCGGGCTGGCGGGGGCGGGGCGGTCGGGTGCGCCGAGGGCATGGAGCACTTCGCGGAAGGCGGGCTCGCCCGAAGCGGGCACGAGGACGAGAACGCTGTTTTCGTTCTCGTTAGGCAAGCCTTTCGTCCCGGAGCCGCCGGCCCGGCCGGCCGCGGCCACGATGGTGTTGGCCGCTTCTTCCTGTTTATCCGGCGGGATGAGGAGGGTGATTTCTTCCATCCCGATGGTCGGCGGGGTGAAAGCCGCGGCCGCGGCGCGCTCGACCGAGCTCTGCAACTGGTGCCGGAGCGCTTCGGTCCGGGCCTGCTGCACTTCCTCGGATGGTTTGTTGGCGCGAAAGATGTAGATGAGCCCGAGCGCGACGTTCATCGCGACGAGGATGGCGAAGGCCGCGGCCAGTTGGCGGCCGCGCGAACCGGCCCGGGTGGTGGCCGCTGTTTCTGAGGCGGGCCGCTCCATGCTGCGGTGGATCTGGCGGGCGCTGACGAACTCGCGTTGCAACTCCGGGTCAGCGATGAGCGCGCGCTCGAGCCGCTCCTTTTCCGCGGGGGGCAGCTTCCCTTCCAGGTAATCGAAGAATTTCTCGGGCGTCATCGTTAGTCTGCAAGGGTCGCGGGGGGGGCAAATTAAACGGGGGAGCGGCAGAGTCCAGCGCGCCGCAGTGGGGAACGGGCGTTTGAGATATGACGCTTTTCCCTTACTATAGCGGCCTCGTGGCCGAAGATGGAGACAACGCTGTCCAACCGCGCCGCAAAAGAAGTTGGATTCGTTGGCTCCTGATCGGGCTTGGCTCCCTCATTTTGCTGCTGCTGGTTTTTCATGGACCGATTTTACGATCGGTGCTGCACACGGCTGCCGTGAAGGTGGCTGCGGGGCAGAATCTGAAACTCGATTTGCGCGTCGAAGGCAACGTGCTGGGCGGCGTCACTCTCCGCAATGTGCACGCGACCGCGACCGGGCCTTCGGCGGTGCAATCGCTCGATGCCGATCTCATCCGCGCGGATTACAGCCTGATAGATCTCGCTTTCCACGGAATGTCGGATTTCCTGAAAGACATCGAGGTGCGCAACGTGACCGCGGTGCTCGACCCGTCGAAGGCGCCCCTAGCCACGCCGACTCCGCCGCCGAAGGACCAGAAGATCAGCCTGCCGACGTATTTTCCGGAGCGGCTCCAGGTGAGCAACGTGAACGTGACGGTGCGCGGCGCGGAGAAGGACACGGTGGTGCGCAATTTCAATCTCGGGCTTTACCCGGCGAAGGAAGGCGCGCTCAAGATCGACCGGCTGCAAATCCCTGGCGTGCACGACTGGAAAGACATCACCGCGACAACGACGTATGCGAACAAGAATCTTTTCCTGCGCAACCTGACCTTCGACGAAGGGCATCATTTCCAGACGATCAATATCGACGCGTCGAAGGCCGGCACCGGCAAACTGGAGCTGCAGGTCACCGGCTCGGTAGGCGAGGGGACAATCGAGGGGAACGTCGGGCTGAGCACAACCAAGTCGTCCTTCGAGACGACGACAAAGGTGAAGGCGGCCGGGATTTCGTTAGGGCAATTGAGCGAATATTTCGGGCGGCCGGCGGGCGCGCTGGCCGGGAACGTGAAGGATTTCAAGATGGACTGGAAAGGCGCGCTCGATGCGCCCCAGACTTGGAGCGGGACGATCTCCGCGCAGCTCGAAGATGTGAAGCAGGGCGGGATCACGCTCGACAAGGTGAACCTCGATGTGGTGGCCGCGAACGGCACGGCAACGGTGCGCGAGGCGCGGATTGATTCCGGGACGAATCATGTGCGGCTGCTCGGCACGGTGCAGTTGCCGAAAACGACGGAAGGCTTCCGCCGGGCTCCGGGGAATCTGCAGCTCGTGGTCGATGCGCCGGACCTAAAACAACTGACCGCGTTCCTGAACCCGCCGGTGACCGGAAGCCTGCAGGCGAACGGAACGATTAAGACCGAGAACTCGATCGCGCGCCTGGAGCTGACCGCGCAGGGCGACCTGATCGGCTACGACAAGGCGGCGATCAAAACGCTGAGCGCGAAGATTTCTGCGACGAAGAAACTGCCTGCGACGGGCGCGACGGTGGAGCCGTTCTACGCCAACCTGGAGTCGGCGATCGAGGCGCAGTTGAACGATGTGCGCTACGACGATTACGTGGTCGACAACCTGAAGGCGGAGATCAAGAACAAGGACGCGCTCGTCTCGCTCGAGCCGGTCTCGCTCCAGCGGCAGGCGAATTTGCTCGTCGTTAGGGGGAACTACCAGTTGCCGCCGCCGGAAGGAAAGGCGCTCGAGCAGCCGGCGGATTTGCAGCTCTCGTTTCGCGCCCCGCAACTGGCGGATTACTGGCGGGAAGAAGCACCGAACAAGGTGACGGGCGCGCTCCAGGCCGACGGGAGCGTGCGGATTCGCCAGGGCGTGGCGGCCGGCCAGCTCAATCTTTCCGGCCAGGAGATCGCCGCGCAAAAGCTGCTCGTGAAACAGCTCAGCGCCCAGGTCGCGATCGCGCAGAATGTTGCCTATCTGAATGATTTTACCGCGACCCTGAACGAGAAGGATCACATCGGCGCGCATGGCACCTTCGGGTTGCAGAAGCCTTACCCATACACCGGCGCGGTGGCGGCGAACCTCGGGGATCTGTCGACCTTTGAGCCGTTGCTCGCGACTGCGGAAAAGAAGACACGGCTCGCCGGTTCGTTGGTCATGAACTGGAATGGCAAGGGTGAAGTTTCCACTTTCAAAAACAACGGCGATCTCACGCTCAAGCTCGATCAGGGCCGCTACGCCGACCTGACGAATCTGCGGGCCAAGATCGAGGCTCACTACACGCCGCAGGAACTGAATGTTCCGCTCATCTTTTTCGGGAGCGACCCGCTCAACGTCACTTCCAGCCTGACCGCGAAAGGCGACAAGCTTGAGGTGAGCAATATCCAGATCGACCAGGGAGCGGCGAAATACGCGACCGGCTATGTGGCGCTGCCGTTTACCTGGAGCAATCTCGGGACGGAGCGCAAAACATTTCCGCCTAACGGAAAGGTGAACATCAGTTTTCAATCGGAGAACCTCGATCTGGCGAAACTTTTCCGCGACCTCGGGCAGGAGCCGCCGGTGGCCGGGCAGTTGAGCGTGAAGCTGGACGCGAAGGGCGCGCTCGATCAGCTCCAGGCGAACGTCGATCTCAAGTTGCGGAGCCTGACCGCGGACGCGGCCAAGCAGCTCAAACCGACCGATATCGATCTCGCGCTGCGCCTCCAAGATAACCGCCTGAATGCGAACGGCACAATCAAGCAGCCGCTCCTGCAACCGGTCGCGATCACCGCGCAGTTGCCGCTCAACGTTTCCAAGCTGATCGCCGAGAAGAAGCTCGACGACCGGACGCCGATCAACGCGAAAGTCGTGATGCCGCGCAGCTCGATTAACTTTGTGCGGGAATTTGTCCCCGCGCTGCGCCAGCTCGACGGGAGCATGGCCCTCAACGTCAACGTTGACGGCACGATCGGCGACCCGGCGCTGAGCGGTGCCGCCGACCTGAACATCCTCATGGCGCGGTTCGAAAATGCCACTCTGCCGGCCCTGACGAACTTCAAAGCGCAACTCAACTTCCGCGAGAACACGCTCCGGTTTGATCGCTTCGGAGGCGATCTTGCGGGCGGTCCCTTTACTGTTTCCGGAAACATCTCCTTCCCGAAATTAACCGAGCCGAGATTTGATCTGCGCCTGAAGGCGAACAGCGTCCTCGTCGCGCGCAACGATAACCTGACCGCCCGCGTCGATGCCGACATCAAAGTCGAAGGACCGCTCAACAGCGCCAGCGTGAGCGGTCAGGTGCTTACGACGAACAGCCGCTTCCTCAAGAACATCGACATCATCCCGATCAGCTTGCCGGGCCGGCCGGCACCACTCCCCGAGCCGCCTTCGGCCGCGCCGGCCCTTTCGTTTCCGAACCCGCCGTTGCGCGATTGGAAATTCGACATCGTGATCAAGAGCAAGGAGCCGTTCCTGATCCGGGGCAATCTCGCCGCCGGCAGCGCCAATATCGACATGAGGATGGCCGGCACCGGGCTCCATCCCCAGCTGCAGGGCCAGGTGCGCCTGGAAAACTTCGAAGCGACCCTCCCTTTCAGCACCCTCACGATTAATCTCGGCTTTCTTTATTTCGATCCGGACGACCCGCTCAACCCGCGGATCGAGATGCAGGGCACGTCATTGATCCAAGATTACACGATCCATGTTTACATCTACGGCACGGCGCTCAACCCGGAAGCATCCTTCAGCAGCGAGCCGCCGCTGCCGCAGGAGGACATCATCGCCCTGCTCGCCACCGGCGTGACCCGGGAAAATCTCTCCAGCGGCAACGTCCTCGCGAGCCGCGCTCTTTTGCTTCTCGGGAAGGAGCTTTACCGGAAGATCTTCAAGAAGAACGACGACGAAAAGCCCAGGACCGACTCGATCTTCAACCGTTTGAATGTCGAATACAGCGGGGCCGATACCCGCACCGGCGAGCAGACCGCAACGGCGAAATACAAAGTGAGCGACAATGTCGTGCTCATCGGGGACATCGGGATCGCCGGCGGTTTTCGCGGGCTGGTCAAGTACGTGATTCGGTTTCGTTAAGGAGATGGGACCGATGAAGAGAACGACGAATTGGTCGGCGGGGATTGTAGGGCGGGCGCTTCGCCTGCCCAGGATACTGGGCAACCGAAGCGGTCGCCCTGCCACTCGCTTGGCGCGATACGCGGGTTGTATTCTCCTCTTTTGCCTAACGATTGGTTCAGCCTTCGCTCAGACTGCGGTCAAGTTGCCCGAGCAGGAGCAGAAGGAGAAACAAAAAAAAGCCGTCTCCAAGGAGCAGGAAAAGATTGCGCAGCAGGCCAACCTCGAAATCCGCGGCAACGCCGCCTTTGACAACGAGACCCTGCGCTCGCAGCTCAAGGAACAACTGACGTTCATCGCCCAAAACGGCCTGACCGCCGCGCGTGGGGATGATGCCGCCTTCTTTCTTGAGCTTTATTACAAGAAACGTGGCTACGCCAAGGTCAACGTCCGCTACACGATCGTCTCCGGGAACCGGCTCCGTCTCGACGTCTCGGAGGGGCCGCTCGTCCATCTCGGCACGGTGCAATTCATCGGCAACCGTCAGATCCCGACCGAGAAACTTTTCGATTACGCCGTCAGCCCGATCCGCGAAGGCGACGCGGCGGGGAAAGGACTTCTCCCCTACGTCCCGAGCCAGTTGGAGGAAGGCGCCGATCTCGTGCAGCGCTTCTATGTTTCGGAAGGTTACGTCGAAGCGGTCGTCGAGCCGCCGACCACCCGCTATGTGCAGCCCGATCGGGTTCGGGCTCAGATCGTCATCCACGAAGGAAGAAAATACTCTTTCGGCAACATCAACTTCGTCGGTCCGACTCTTTACGGAGGCGAAGCGTTACGCGGTCAGATTCTCGATCTCCTGCGCCAGCCCTATACGGAAGCGCGTGTGGCCGACATCGAGCGGCGGATTCAATCATACTACAAGACGCGCGGCTACTACGCGGTACAGGTCGACGCAACAGCCGATCCGTCGCTTGCGATCAGCGGCCAGGTTCCCGTACGGGTCACGGTCGATCCCGGGCAAGTCTATTACTACGATGGGATCACCGTGCAGGGTACCCGCCAGTTGCGTCCGAGTTATCTCGTCAATCGCTTCAAGCAATACCGCGGCCAGCCCTATAGCCCGGAGACGCTCGATAAGAAGTTCCGCGAACTGACGCGGACGGGTCTGTTTAACATCGTCCGGATCAATCCGACGCCGGTGCATGGAAACGAACTGCGGCTCGATATCACCGTTGAGGAAGCGAAGCCGCAGGAATTCGGTTTCTACATCGGCTACGGCACCTACGAGGGGGCGATCGTGGGCGCCTCCTATGCGAATCGCGACCTTTTCGGCTTCGGCCGCCCCATCACCACCTCGGTCGAATACACCCAGCGCAGTTACAAGGCCGACATCCTCTTCGAGGATCCCTATCTTTTTAATACCGGTTTCGGGCTCAAGGCGCGGCTCTTCGCTCTCACCTTCGATTACGATGGCTATTCGAAATTCGAGCTGGGTGGGCGGGTCACGCTGAGTCGTCAGGTCACCGACGCCTATTCGGTCGGCCTCGTCCTCGGCGCGCGCCGGGTGGAAATCACCGACGCCACGATCAGGGACGATTTGCTCGGCGACACGAAGTATTTCATCAGCACGATTGGATTCACCCACACACTCGATCTGCGCAAAAATCCGCTGGCCGCGCCGCGCGGCTTCGTGGTCGACAACACGGTCGACCTCGCGACCAGCGCGCTCGGGAGCGACATCGAGCTGCTCCGCGCAACCGGGCGGGTCAGCTATTATCTTTCCTTCGCGCCCGAGCAACCGCTGCTGACCGGCGAGGACCTGCAAAAATCGTCTTTCCAGAAATGGTTCGAACGCAGCCTGTTCTCCTTCGGGGCGCGGGCCGGGGTCGTTTACCCGCTCGATACCGCGGGCATGCCGGAAGCGTTCGCGATCCCGATCGACGAGCGGTTTTTCAACGGCGGAAGCACAACGGTGCGCAGCTTTGCCGAGCGCGAGCTCGGCCCGAGCAACCGCGGCGATCCGATCGGGGGCGAGTTCTACACCATCTTTAACGTCGAATACACCTTTCCGATCTATGGTGAATTGTTAGGCGCGGTTTTCGTCGATGCCGGCAATCTTCTCCCGGAGGCGAGCCAGCCCGGGTTAAACGACATGCGCTACGGCGTCGGTGTGGGCCTGCGCTACAACCTGCCGATCGGCCCCATCCGCCTCGATTACGGAGTGAACCCGAACCCGCGCGACGACGAGGCCTTTGGCGCCTTTCACTTCAGCATCGGCTTTGCGTTTTAAGGGGAGCGCAAGCTTCCAGCTTGCAGTTCGTGATTCGGCATGCTGAAAGCTCGCGCTACCGGCGCAATAATTTATTCTCCAGACACTGATACCAAGATTTGTCATCCCGATCCGGCGGAGCGCGGAGAGGGACTTCTCAACTGCGAGACGCGCTTTCTGGCCAGGCGAGAGCGCCGATTGCAACTGCGAGGTCCCTCTCCGTCCTCGGCGGATCGGGATGACAGAAAATGAGCGAACCTCCCCCGAGCCGGAGAACAGAACGAGGGATTGCGAGAGACGGGTCCCGCCGTTATAATTCGGCAGGACCGCGCTTCTCATCCCGTTAGGCGGGCCACTACCGAAACACGCATATGGAAACAACACTCGAAGCACCAAAAACTGCCCCGGCCGCGCAGACAGATTTCCTGCCGCTGGAGGGCACTGATTACGTTGAGTTTTACGTCGGGAACGCGAAGCAGGGCGCGCATTTTTACAAAACCGCTTTCGGCTTTCAAAGCCTGGCCTACGCCGGACCCGAGACCGGCATGAAAGACCGCGCCAGCTATGCCATCCGCCAGAACAAGCTCACCTTCGTCCTGACCACTCCGCTGCGGCCGGAGGGGCCGATCTCGGATCACATCCACAAACATGGCGACGGCGTGAAGGTGCTCGCTCTCCGCGTGCAGGACGCCACATCAGCCTGGAAGGAGACGACCAAGCGAGGCGGCAAGAGTTATCTCGAACCGAAAAAAATGACCGATGACCACGGCGAAGTTGTGCTCAGCGGCATTCATACTTACGGCGACACGGTCCATCTTTTCATCGAGCGCAAAAATTACGAAGGCGCATTCCTGCCCGGTTACGTGAAATGGGATCCGGGTTACGAGACCGAGCCGACCGGGCTCGAGTACGTCGATCATTGCGTCGGCAACGTCGGCTGGAACCAGATGAATCCATGGGTCAAATTTTACGAGGAGGTGATGGGCTTCCGCAACATCCTCACCTTCGACGACAAGGACATCTCAACTGAATACTCCGCGCTCATGAGCAAGGTCATGAGCAACGGCAACGGCTTTGTGAAGTTCCCGATCAACGAGCCGGCCGAAGGGAAAAAGAGATCGCAGGTGGAAGAGTATCTCGATTTCTACGGCGGGGATGGCGTGCAGCACGTCGCGATCGCGACCAAGGACATCGTCGCCACCGTGACCGAGTTGCAAGCGCGCGGGATCGAGTTTCTCAATATCCCCGACAGCTATTACGAGACCGTGCTCGATCGCGTCGGCAAAATCGACGAGGACCTCGAGCCGCTGCAGAAACTCGGAATCCTGATCGATCGCGACGAGGAAGGTTATCTGCTGCAGATTTTTTCCAAACCGGTCGAAGATCGGCCGACGTTGTTCTTTGAGATCATCCAGCGCAAAGGCGCGAAGAGTTTCGGGAAAGGCAACTTCAAGGCGCTCTTCGAAGCGCTGGAGAAGGAACAGGATCGCCGGGGGAATTTGTAAGAGGAGGAAAAAGGAAATGCCGCAATACATGAAGCTCGGGGAAGTCCCGCACAAACATCACATCTGGTTCCACCGCAACGGTTCATCCAGCGGTGGCTTCAAGAACGAAGGCATCGCCTACGAACACGTCATCACGACCGAAGGCTTCAACGAGGCTTACTCGATCATGTATCATATTCGCCCGCCCACCCGCGTGCGCAGTGTGGAGCTTCTGAAGTGCGAGGAGCTGAAGAAGGCGGTCGATAGCCCGCTGCGGCATCATCATCTCAAGACCGCCGATATCCCGCGCCGCGGCGACGTTTACACCGGCCGGGTCCCGATGCTCTTCAACCAGGACATCATCGCCTACCGTTGCAAGCCGGAGAAAAATTTCGGCCAGTACGAGTTTTTCAAGAACGGCGGCGCGGACGAAATCATTTTCGTCTTCAAGGGCAAAGGCGTGCTGGAGAGCCAATTCGGCAAACTGCCTTACAAGGCAGAAGACTATATCGTCATTCCTCGGGGGATTACTTATCGACTCGTGCCCGACGATCCGAAGGAGGACGACTATCTGATTCTCGAGTCTACTGGTCCGGTTAGGATTCCCCGCCGTTATCTCAATCACGACGGCCAGATCCGCATGGGATCGCCCTACTCGGAACGCGACTTCCATGGTCCGACCGAGCTGATCACGATCGACAGCGATAAGGACGTCGAGATCCTGGTTAAGGATGGCCCGCGCCTAACGAAATTAGTGAACGCGCATCATCCTTTCGATGTCCTCGGCTGGGATGGTTACGTTTATCCATTCACTTTCAATGCCGCCGATTTCGAGCCCATCACCGGCACGGTGCACCAGCCGCCGCCGATCCATCAGACGTTCGAGATTCGCGGTTACGTCGTCTGCACCTTCGCTCCGCGGCAGCTCGATTATCATCCCGAAGCGGTCAAGATTCCCTGGGTCCACGACAACGTCGAGGCCGACGAAGTGCTCTTTTATGTGCGCGGAAATTTCGGTTCCCGGCGCGGCATCGAAGCCGGTTCGATCACCCTGCATCCGCGCGGCATCCCGCACGGACCGCATCCCGGCACGATCATGGCGAGCAAGGACGCCGAGCGAACCGAAGAGCTCGCCGTCATGTTCGATACCGAGCACACCCTCGAGCTGACTGAGCAGGCGGTGAATCTCGACGACGAGAAATATCCGCTCAGCTGGCTCGACTAGGACATGCGGAAGCATGTCCCACCGGAGGGACGAGCTTCCGCTCGTCCAGTTTCATCTGTAGAGTCGTGATCATGAAATTTTTCGTCCAAACACTGTTATCACTCCTCCTCCTGACTACGACGGTTTCGCCGGCCGCGACTACGATTACTACGTGGTCGGCAATCAAAACGACGTCGCCACTTCCACCACCGCCGGCACCGTTTTGATGGGCGGTGGAACGGACGTGGACGCTGCTTTCCAATGGATGATCGACCGCTCCGGCAGAGGCGATTTCGTCGTCATTCGGACGACCGGGACCGACGCCTATAATTCCTACATCAAGAGCCTCGGCCAGGTCGACTCGGTTGCGACGCTCTGCGATCCTGATCGACGAAGCAGGTATCGGCACGCTGCGCGGCTCCGGCTCGGCCTATTTCCTTCGCACCCCGGGCCAGCCGGAAGTCTGTCTCCGCAACCGTCCGCTAACCTTTCGCGAGGTGCCGGTCTATCGTCTTCCGGCTCGGGCAGTTTCGATTTCATTAACTGGCAGGGGAATGGCGGCACGGCCTACTCGATCAGCGCCGAGCGGGGCCGCCTCACCTCCACCCAGCCGGGCGGCGGGATTTATTAGCACGCTGTTTCGCGCGCGGCTTGTCGCGCGGCATCTTGGCAGGCTCTGGTTTGGGCTCAGATCATTTCGGAGATTGACGGTGTGCGGATAGGTCAGTTAATCACAATTATGCCGAAGATTCTTTGGCCGCTCCCTTCATCGCCCTGTTCTCCATCGCGCTCGTGGGTCAGGGTCGCGCTCAAACTTGGCAAACTCTGCAACCGATGCCAGAGGCACGCCAGGAGATGGCGACCGCAGCGTTGAACGGGAAGGTCTACGTCATGGGCGGGTTCGATAAAAAGGCCACTCCCACTGCCACGGTCCAGGTTTACGATCCGGCGAACGACTCGTGGAGCTTTGCTCAACCCTTGCCTGATCCAGTCGATCATAATGCGGCCGCGGTCGCGGCCGGCCGGCTCTATAACGTCAAGGGATGGTCTATGACGAAGCGCAGGACGCATGGACCCCGGTCGCCGCGCCGAAATACTCTCACGACCTCAAGCCGGCGGTGGGGGTGCTGAATGACAAGATCTATCTGGCCGGAGGCGCCGCCGGCGATAAGGAGATTGCGAATTGCGAAGTCTTTGACCCAGCCACCGATACCTGGACCGAGGTCGCGCCGATGGCCCGGGCGCGCCAACACTTGGCGGGTGCCGTCCTCAACGGAAAGTTTTACACCGTTGGCGGACGCATTGGGGATGCATTTTCACTCTCAATTCTTGAGATCTATGATCCACAGACAGACACCTGGACGACTGGCCCCCCGATGCCGACTGCCCGGTCGGGACTTGCGGCCGCCGCCGTCAATGGTGAGCTGTTTGCTTTTGGCGGCGAGGTTCCCGGGCTTTACGGAGTGGTGGAAGCCTACAATCCGGTCAGCAACACCCGGGCGAACCCTGCCCAGCATGCCACCCCCGCGACATGGCTTTTGGGCGTCAGTCATTGGCAATAAGATCTATCTGCCGGGCGGCCAGCCGGCCGTCGGAAGCTCCACCGTGAACGAAGTCTTTACCGTCGAGGGTGCGGCGATGACGACCCCGGCGACGTTCGCCAATAACTCGACTCGTTTAAGTGTCCAAACCGGCGATAACGTCCTCATCGGCGGATTCATCGTGACCGGCAACGTCTCGAAGCAGATTCTGCTCCGGGCGATGGGTCCTTCGTTGCCGCTCAGTGGAGCACTGGCCGACCCGGTGCTCGAGTTCTACGACAGCGCCGGGCAATCGATCGCGACGAATGACAACTGGCGGGAGGCGCCCAATGAGCAGGAGATCGTCGACACGACCATCGCTCCGACCGAGGAGAGCGAAGCCGCAATCCTGACTCGGGTCGATCCCGGGACCTACACTGCGGTTGTGCGCGGAGCAAACGACTCGACCGGGGTTGGCTTGGTCGAAGTGTATGACCTCGAGGCGGGCTCCGCCTCCAAGCTGGCCAACATCTCGACGCGCGGCTTTGTCCAGACAGACGAGAATGTCATGATCGGCGGTCTTATTCTCACCGGAAGCGAGCCGGTCAACGTCCTCGTGCGCGCGATCGGTCCCTCTCTGCCTGTGACCGGTGCGCTGGCTGATCCTACCTTGGAATTGCATGATGCGAACGGCGCGCTTCTCGCCAGCAACGATAATTGGCGCAGCAGCCAGGAGGCGGAAATCACCGCGACCGGGCTGGCTCCTGTCAACAACCTGGAGTCGGCCATTCTCCGCATTCTCCCGGCCGCTTCTTACACCGCGGTTGTGCGTGGCGGCGGGGAAACGGCCGGGGTCGCCTTGGTCGAGGCCTACAGTCTTTAGCGGTTGCCCCGTTAGCAAACTGGGCAGGCGAAGCGCCCGCCCAACAATTTTGCTCTGGGAGGACCTTTGCGAAAGCCTGTGCTACGCTCTCGCCGTGCAGGATAACCAATTCGACACCTCCGAACGCCTAACGAGAAGCGTTAATCGTCTCCCAGCTGAACGGGTCGGGGAGATGGAGCGCATTTTTGGCGAATTGCTTGACGCGGTGGGAGAGGATCGCGAGCGCCAGGGCCTCCTCAAAACACCGGGCCGCGCCGCGCGTTCCTTCGAGTTCCTGACCGCCGGCTATCGGCAAACGGTCGAGGAAGTGGTGAACGACGCCATCTTCGATTCCGATGCGAGCGAGATCGTGATGGTCAAGGACATCGAGCTCTACTCGATGTGCGAGCATCATCTACTGCCCTTTATCGGCAAGGCGCACGTCGCCTACATCCCGAACGGAAAAGTCATCGGGCTCTCCAAGGTGGCGCGAATCGTCGACGTCTTCGCACGGCGTCTCCAGATCCAGGAGCAGCTCACGACCCAGGTAGCCGATGCCCTGATGGAGTCGCTTCATCCGTTAGGCGTGGCCGTCGTGATCGAGGCCAAACACCTCTGCATGATGATGCGTGGAGTGCAAAAACAGAACTCCGTTATGACCACCTCGTGTCTCCTCGGCAGTTTCAAGGAGGACGCCCGCACCCGCTCCGAATTCCTCGCGCTCCTCAAATGAGGGTGGGCGAAAGAGCCGCTGTAGCCGGGGACGCTGTCCCCGGCCGGCCTCCGGGTGAAACATCTGAAGGGATTAGCGCTTCTTCTCGTCGACCGGGGACAGCGTCCCCGGCGACAGCGGGCGCCGCCCGTTAGCCATGCTGCTCACCGTCAGCAAACGTCTCGAATTCTCCGCTTCGCGCCGCCTCTACGTGCCCGGCTGGACGGCCGCCGAAAATCTGGCGGCGTTTGGCCCCGAGAGCGCCGCCCGCTACGGCACCGGGCGAAACTACGTCGCCTATTTTGTTTTCACCGGGGAGGTCAACGAAACGAACGGCATGCTGGTCAACATCAGCGAGATCAAGGCGCGGGTTGAAGAAGTGCTGCACGCGCGTTTCGATCACAAGTTTCTGAACGAAGACCATCCGCATTTCCGGAAAACGCCGCCGACCGCGGAGAACATCGCGCGCCAGCTCTTCCGCGAAGTCGCGCCGCTCTTCGCGGATCTCGAGGCGCAACTCGTCGCCTCTCACCTAATCGAGACCTCGGAAAAAAGCGCGACCTTCTACGCCGACGGTGCGAGCGAAGACAATCACTGGCTCGAGTTCTCGGCCGCGCGCCAGACGATGTCGCCGCACCTCAGCGCTCGGGAGAATGACCGGCTTTTCGGCACCGCCGCCTCGCCGCACGGACATGGTCATCACTACCGCGCGCGCTTTACCTTCCGCAGCGAAGGGGAGGAGGAGCGCGTTCCGTTGGCTGAAGGCGGCTCGCTCGCCAGCTGCTTCGCCTCGCTCCGGGAGGAGCTGGATCACAAGAATCTCAATCACGAAGTTCCGGGCCTAACGACGCGTCCGAAGACGACCGAAAGCCTTGCCCAATATTTGCATGAGCGGGTCGCGACGCAGTTTCCGCTTCATCGCGTCCGCCTGCACGAGCGCGACGATTTTTTTGCCGAGTATTGGAGCGGGGAGAAATATTTCCTCGGGATGCAGCGCCCGTTCAGCGCCGCCCATCGGCTGCACGCCGCCGGTTTGTCAGAATCGGAAAACATGGAGCTCTACGGGAAGTGCAACAATCTCCTCGGGCACGGGCATCGTTATTTGATTGAGGCGACGATCGGCGGTCCCTACGATGAGCGCAGCGGCACGCTCTACAGTTTCACCGCTTTCCTGCAGGGACTGGAGGAAGCGCTCCGGCCCTGGCAGGACAAACATCTCGACCGCGAGACGGAAGAATTCAGCGCCACGCCTTCGACCGGGGAAAACATTGTCCGCGCCCTCTGGCCGAAGGTGAACGTCCGGCTCGATGATCGGCTGACCCGGTTGCGGCTCTGGGAAACGCCAAACAATCGCTTCACCCTGCGCCGTTGACGGTCGCGCGGAGTTTTGTCACGCTCGCGCTGCCATGGCCGAGAAAGATCCCAGAGTCGACGAATACATCGCGGCGGCCGCGCCCTTCGCCCAGCCGATCTTGAAACATCTCCGCCAGCTGGTGCACGCCGGTTGCCCGGATGTGGAGGAGACGATCAAGTGGGGCTTCCCGCACTTCGAATACGAGGGAAACCTTGGCGGGATGGCCGCTTTCAAGGGGCACTGCACTTTTGGATTCTGGAAAGGCGAACTCATCTTCGGACCGGAAAAAAGCGAGGAGGGCAACGGGATGGGCCAGTTCGGGCGGCTCACGCAATTGTCCGATGTGCCTGACGACGCGGTCTTCCTCGGTTACGTGCGGCAAGCCGTCGAGCTGAATGAGGAAGGCGTGCAGCTGACGCGCGCCCCCCGGCCGAAGGGACCGAAAGTGCTGGTCGTGCCGGACGACCTGAAGGCGGCCCTGAAGCAGAACGCGAAAGCGCAGAAGACTTTCAAAGACTTCAGCTACAGCAAGCGCAGGGAATACGTCGAGTGGCTGACCGAAGCGAAGCGCGAGGAGACCCGGCGGCAGCGGCTCGCGACCACGATCAAGTGGCTGGCAGAAGGCAAATCGCGGATGTGGAAATACGAGCGTCCGCGCTGACCGCGCTCGACACTTGCAAAGGGCGGCCGCTGCCGGAAACGTGGCGGACGATGCCTGACCCAACGACCGCAATCGAG
>JBBSLW010000029.1:0-20540 GCA_038233495.1 Chthoniobacterales bacterium
GCTACTACGTCAAGGCGACCCCGAAAAAGGTCGCGGCTTATGAAGCGGCCAAGCTCGTGACGGACTTCGACCCCGAAGCGCGCGACGAGAACACCGGCTACTACATCTCCAAGCTCGACGACCTGGTGAAGAAGTTCGGCGGGGTGATCTCTTCCTCCTCGACCGCGACGCAGGAAAGTTTGGCCTTTTAGATCCGGAGCGAGCGCCGCCCCCCGGCCGAAGACATTCTCGACCTCGTCGAAGCGCTCGATTTTTAACTCGAGCGTTTCATTATAAGAGGTCGGAGCCCAGATAACCGACCATGTCTGAACACGACGAACTCGAAAACCTCGCCGCGGCAATTGCCAGGTTGGAAGCGCAGCGCGCGCTGCTCGGCAACGCAGTGGTCGATTCCGCGATCAACGCGCTGCGACAACAGGCGGCCCAAAAGGAAGCAGCGGAGGTCGCGAGCGCCGACGAGCGCAAGCTGGTCACGATCCTGTTTTCTGATATTTCCGGCTTCACTGCCCTGGCGGAAAAGGAGACCCGGAGAAAGTCCGCGAACTGATTAACGCCTGTTTCGACCAGCTCGTGCCGGTCGGGCAAAAATATGGCGGCACCATCGACGACCGCGTAGTAGTCCTCCCATTTCGCCCGTTCTTCCGCGGTGAGCGGCGCGTATTTTTGCGCCTTGCTGTTGAACCGGTGATAGACGTCTTGCAGGCGCTTGGCTACGGCCGGTGATTTCAAGATGGCGCCGACACCCGGGAGCGCGGAGACACCGTTGTAGAGACTCTGCGCGCCGGATTGCAGCGCCGGAAAACGCGGCGCGCGCGCGGCGTTCTTTCCTTCCTCCGAGATCGGCGGTTTGAAGTCGGTCGCGACATGAAGAAATTCATAGGTGCGGTGGCGGACTTCATCGGGCGCGCGCCGGATGGCGTCGAATTGCACGACAAGGAAATTCTCCGCCGGGAAACGCTCGGGATAGGGCCGGAGGTGGCGCGTAGCAACCGATGTCGCGCAGGAAAGGATCCTCCATCGTGGCCGCGAGGGTCGGCGGCAGGGAGGGCCACGACCGCGTTCCGGTTGTACCATTACCAGGAGTAAATCATCTCGACCGGCGGCCGCAGGCAGAGCAGCAGTTTAATGTCGGGGCGGTAGGCCGCGATCCGCGCGGCGGCTTCCTCCGAGTAAAGATAGGAGGGGCAAAACTCTCCGCGAATGGAGAGCGCGCCGGGAGCAGCCGGGAATTGTTCGTGATACCACGCTTCGCCGCGCTCGAAGCAGCGCAATTCTTTTCCGGCCATTCGGCGCAGGAGCGTGTCCGCGAAATAATAGACCTCCTTGTCCGGGGCAAACATGATTTGCGGGTGGGCATCGAGCTGCGCCGAAAGCCAGGTCGTGCCGCACTTCGGTGCGCCAATGCCGATAAAATCGATTTGGGACATGTGAGGCAATGGGATGAACCGTCGCACTTTCTTTGGTCTCTTTCGCGACGCGGGGCAAGCTGGAAACAATCCCGCCCCCGGCACTTGCGCGATTCGGAGCGCGAGGCACGCGCTGCGAACTCGTTTTCGCGGGCTAGGGCAGTCACGAAATTCCCGCGACGGTTTGCATTGCCAGCGAGGCGCGATTCCGAGATCAATGCGCAACGCCATTTTCCCGATGGATTCCACACATGACCTTTCTCGCCGAGCCCCTCTACGTCGCGGCGGTGCTTTGCCTGCTCATTGCATTCTCCGAATGGCTTTCGCGCCAGAGGTATTTCAGCTTTCTCGGCTCGGCCTTGATTGTGATCCTAGCCACCGCCGTCCTGGCCAATCTGCGCCTCCTGCCTTCTTCGCGAAATGCGCCGCCGCTTTACGACGGGATTTTTAACTACATCGCGCCGCTCGCGATTTTCTTCCTTCTCCTCGACGTGAAGTTGAAGGATCTGCGCCAGGCCGGCCTGCCGATGCTGCTCCTTTTCGGGCTTGGGACGTTAGGCACGATGGCCGGCGCGCTCGTCGGTTACTCCCTGCTCGCGCCGCAGGATCATGGCGTGACGCGCGCCTTCGCCGTGGCCGGAATGTTCACCGGCACCTACACCGGCGGGAGCGTGAACCTGAATGCGGTCGCGCTCCAGTACGGGATGACCAAAAGCGGAACTCTCTTTGCCGCGATCAACGCCGCCGACAACATCATCACGACCATCTGGATCGTGGCCACGCTCCTTTTGCCGCGGGTCCTGCAACGGCTCTGGCCGCGGGGCGCGGGCGGTGGTCAGCCTAACGAATCCGTCGGAAGTGCGCCGACGCTGGAAGGGAAGGAGGCGTTGCGCGTGACCGATCTCGCTCTCCTCCTCGCGCTCGGGATGGGTAGCCTTTTTCTCTCGCAACTCTTCAGCCGGTGGCTGCCGGCCGTGCCCTACGTGCTCACGCTCACCACCGTCGCCCTCGCCCTGGCGCAGTTGCCCGCCGTGCAAAAGCTGCGCGGCGCGACCGTGCTCGGCTATTTCACCGTTTTGCTTTTTCTCGCGGTCGTGGGCGCCTATTGCGATCTCGCGGCGCTGATCGAGAACGGCGCGGTCGCCGGGATCCTGCTCGCCTGGGTCACGATCATCGTCGCGGTGCACGCGCTGATTCTCTTCGTGGTGGGCGGTTTCTTTCGGCAGGATTGGGCGATCATCGCGGTGGCCTCGAATGCGAACGTCGGCGGCGCGACCTCGGCTGGCGTCCTCGCCACGGCGATCGGGCGCGGCGATTTGCGCCTGCCGGGAATTCTCGCCGGTTCGTTAGGCAACGCCGTCGGCACCTACGCGGGATTTTCGATCGCGGGCTATCTTCACTAGGCGGGCTGCACCGGGTCCGGGGAGCACGGGGTGTCACCCCGTTGGTGCTGGGTGCTACCCAGCACGAACTTCCTGTCGGGTCCCGCTTTTCGAAAAGCTCTGCGAACGCGGAAGCCTGTCCGGCGAAACTCGCCGAACCAACGGGCTACCAGCCCGTGCTCCCCGGAGAAGAGAATCGCCTAACAAGTTGTTACGGCGTTCCAGTCGTGCCGTCGCGACCTGTTCCTGCTTTTGCCAGGCGCGTGGCAGCTGATTCCCGGGGAGCACGGGCCGCTGGCCTGTCGAGGCCGGTGGCTCGCCGGCCTCACGCGCGCCGAGAGATCATCGGAACTCTAAAACCGGATCATTCGTAGAATCATCGCGTTAAAAAAAGTTCATTTTGGCAGGCCGCCAAAACCAACAGGCCAGCGGCCTGTGCTCCCCGGAAAAGGAAGCTGGCCCTAACGAACCGCCACGGCCTGGCGCAGCGCGGCGGCTTCGCCCGCCACCTCGCGCAGGGCGCCGAGCAGATCATGCGACACCGCGGAGACCACGTGTGAGCCGGCCACCGCCACTGCTTCCTCGTGATCGCCCAACCCGGAATCCTTCAGCTCACGGAGACGTTTCTGGATCAGCTCGCGGATCGCATTTGCGTTGCCGACCCCGCGAAAGAAGGCGGTGTGCAGACTCTGGGAATTCCCCTTCTTGTCGTGCTTCGCCGGGCTTGCGCCGCCGGCAGTGTCGACCCGCAGATCCGCGATCCCGAGCGCGCGTTGGATCGGGCCTTGCGAGATCGAGATGTTCTGGATGTTTGCGAAGGTAATGGTCATCTCGCGCACGTTGAGGATGCCTTCGCGCAGGCGCAGGCTGCGATCAGTCACCAGATACCAGCGTTTCTCAAAATCGAGCCTAACGAGCAGGCCGGAGAAGAGCCGTCCGACGAGAAAAAAGAGGATGATGAATTGCGGGAGCCCGAGGACCAGCGCGGCCGGGAGATGCTTCTCCTGCAGTCGGGTGCCGAAGACTGCGAGGAGGGGCCCGAGTTCCATCGTCAGGAGGATGACGAAGAGCGCGGCCGTCTTCAGGCCCCAGACGGCGAGAAGGTATTTGTAGTAATTCGGCGCGGCCCGGAACCGATGGGTGCGCGCTTCGTCGCCCGGCGGCGGCTCGGGATCGCCCGGAATGCGCAGGACGCGTTCGCACCAGTCGCGAAAGGCTTTAAACATCGCGCGGCGGGTTGGGGTGGCCTAACGAAGCCGGGGTCGGCGATTCTGGTACGAGGAGTTCGCGGGTCTGGCGCAGCTCGTCGCGAATCGTGCGCAAGAGCGCGACCATCTCCGCATTCGGATCGGCGGCCGGAACTCCGCTTGCCGGAAGCGGCGGCGCGGTCTCCGTCCCGCGCGCATGATAGCCGCGCATCCGGGTGTAGAGAAAATCGCGGATCGCCTCGTATTCCTTGAAACCTTCGATGACCAATTCCGCGTCGGACGAACCGGAAGCAGTCTGGATCTGGATATCGGCCAGGCCGAGCCAGCGCTGGAGGAGCCCGGTGCTGAGATGAATATCCTGGATGCGCGCGTAAGTGAGATTGACTTCCCGCCGGAAAAGAATCCCGACCCGCATGTGAATGCCTTCCTCGTCGAAGGTGTAACGCAGTGTGTGGTAGCGGAAGTAGAGATAGGGCAGGACAAAAATGAGCCCCGGCCCGGTGCAGAGCGCACGAATCAGGTACAGCGTGAAGAGCGCGGGATCAGGCGCGCTGAGCGCGAAGATTTTTGGGCGATCGTTAGGCGAATTCGGCATCTCGGCCCTTGGAAATAATCAAAACGAGGCGTTCCGTCCACTCCATCCGCGGCATTTCGATTTGCCAGCGCGGCGCGGAGGCGGCATTGAAATGGATGATTCGACCAATTTTTCTCGTGGCCGCGTTGTTGAGCGCAGCCGGCCTTTTCTTCCAACCGATCGCCCGTGCCGCCGCCGACGCGGATTACGCCGACATCAAAGCGCAGATCGCAAAACAGCACGATGAATCGATCAAGCGGCTCCAGGACTGGATCAAGCAGGTCTCGATCGCAGCGGAGGATCGCGGGTATCCCGAAGGCGCCGATTACATGATCCAGCTTTTGAAGGACGCGGGCTTCCAGCGCGCGGAACGGGTCGAGACCGAGGGCAAACCGGGCGTCTTCGCAACCCTCGACGCGGGCGCGCCGAAAACCATCGGACTCTATTTCATGTATGACGTGAAACAGTTCGATCCCGCGGAATGGTCGTCGCCGCCGACCGAGGCGAAGATCGTCGATAAACCGGGCGTTGGGAAAATCATGATCGGTCGCGGCGCGGTCAATCAAAAGGGGCCGCAAGCCGCTTTCCTCACGGCGCTGCACGCGCTGAAGGCGGCCGGGAAAAAGCTGCCGGTCAACCTGGTCTTCGTTGCGGAAGGCGAGGAGGAAATCGGCTCGCCGCATTTCGGCCAAGTCGTGCACAAGCCGGAGGTCGAGCAGGCGCTGAAGAAGTGCGCGGGAATTTTCATGCCCTTCGCGGCCCAGGATCTCAGTGGCATGGTGACGGTGACGTTAGGCGCGAAAGGTGTGATCGAAGTCGAGCTGACCTCGACCGGTGAAAAATGGGGACGCGGTCCCTTGAAGGACATTCATTCCTCAAACAAGGCCCGGGTCGACAGCCCGGTCTGGCATCTCGTGCAGGCGCTCAACACCCTGGTCGATGCCGGGGGCGACCCGGCGATCGATGGCCTAACGGATAACGTGAAACCGCTCTCCGCGGCCGATAGGGCAATGATCGCGACGGCCGCGAAACGCCTGAACGAGGACGAGGCGAAAAAGCTGATGGGGGTGAAACATTGGGTGAAAGACGTGAGCTGGACGGAAGCGCTCGAGCGTCTCGCCGGGACGCCGACGGTCAACATCGAAGGCATCATCGGCGGCTACACTGGCCCGGGCGGCAAAACGGTCCTGCCGCATCAGGCAATCGCGAAGCTGGATTTGCGCCTCGTGCCTGACCAGACCGCGGAGGGTGCGCTCGCGGCGCTCAAGGCGCATCTCGCGAAGCGCGGCTTCGGCGACATCGACGTCAACATGACGGGCGGCTACGACCCGACGACGACGCCGGCCGATTCACCGGTCATCCAAGCCGAGGAGACGGTTTATAAAATGTGGGGAATCGATCCGGTGATGGTGCCGCGTCTCGGTGGCTCCTGGCCGGGCTATGTTTTCACGAATCCGCCGCTCAGCCTCGGCGCGGGACATTTCGGTCTCGGCCACGGCAGCGGCGCGCACGCGCCGGATGAGTATTACGTGATCGAGTCGACCAACCCCAAGGTCCAGGGCTGGGACGGCGCGGTCCTCTCTTTCGTGCAATACCTCGACGCGCTCGCGAAGTAATCGCGCGCTCAGTGGGCCAGCGGGCGGCGGGGTTCTCTCCCTGCCGCCTGCCTAACGACCTTTTCGCTCGGACTTTGTCAGGTAGCCGAGAAAGGCGCGGCGATCTTCCTGATCGCCGAGAATCGTGGATGAAGCACTCGGCGCGGATTCGCTTTTTCTGGTCGGAGCGGAGCGAGCGGACCGGATCGATCCGGGTGGCGCGACGGGCCGGGAGGTACCCGGCGAGAAGCGCGATCGCCACGAGGCCGAGAGGCACCGCGATGAAGGTGAGGGGATCATGCGCGGTCACGCCAAAGAGGATGGTGCGGAGAAAGCGGGTCACGAAAAAAGCAGCGAACAAACCGACGACGATCCCGGCGGCGGCGAGCCTGAAGGTCTGCCCGAGGATGAGCTGGAGAATGCTGGCGCGCGTCGCCCCGAGGGCAAGGCGGATGCCGATTTCCTTGTCCCGCTGCGTCACGAGGTAGGCGATGACGCCGTAAATTCCGAGACAGGCGAGGCCGAGCGCGAAAATCGAAAAGAGGCCGATCAACCAGGTGCGGAAACGCGGCGCGGCGGCGGAATCGTGGATGAGCGTCTCCATCGTGCTCACTTTCACGACCATGGTGGGATCGAGCACGCGGAGCGCGCCGCGCACGCCGGTCGCGGCCACCACCGGGCTGGGGGGAGCGCAGAACGAAGTTCAGGTCGCGCCCGACGAAGGAGATCAGACCCGCCGGGACCTGCGGGTAAGGCACGTAGATCATGGCGGCTGATGACTCGTCGAGCGCGCCGCTTTTGATCTCGCCGCAAACGCCGGCCACGGTCAGCCAATCGTCGCCGTAACGGATTTTCTTGCCGATCGGGTTGTCGTTAGGCCAGGAACGCTGCGCGAGATGCTCGCTCACGATGGCGACGCCGGGCGCGTTTTCGTTATCGCGCGCGCTAAATCCGCGCCGCGTTTCAGCGGGATGCCCATCGTGGCGAGGTAGCCAGGACTAACCGGTCGGATTTGCGCGATCGCGTTGGGCTCGCGGATGGCCTGGCCTTCCACTTCATAGCCGTTGCCCCAGTCATTGCCGCCAAAGGGCAGATGGGTGATGAGCGCGGCGCTTTGCACGCCGGGCAACGTCCGAACTTCCTCGAGCGCGCGGCGGTAGAAGGCGAGCATCGCTTTTTTGCCGGCATACTGTTCCTCCGCGAGGAGCGCATCGGCCGTGATCAGGTTCGCCGGGCGGAAGCCCGGATCGACCTGCATCAGCCTAACGAAGCTGCGGAGCATGAGCGCGCAGCCGATGAGCAGGACGGCCGCCAGCGCCACCTCCGCGAAGACGAGGGCATGGCGCGCGCCGGTCGCTCCGCTGGTCGAGCGGGTGGAACTGCCGAGCGATTCCTGCAACCGGGTGCGCGAGCCGTTCAGGGCCGGCCCGAGACCGAAAAGCAACGCGCAGATCGTCGCGGCCAGTGCGACGAAGCCAAACGCGCTCCCGTCGACCTGTGCACCTGACAGTTCCGGGACATTCGCAAAACGCTGGAGCAATCCCAGGCCCAAGATCGCGAGGACGAACGCGAGCCCGCCGCCGATCGCGGCCAGGACGCCGGCTTCGGTCAGCAATTGCGCGACGAGGCGCCCCCGACTCGCGCCGAGCGCGGCCCGCAAGGCCATCTCGGGGCGCCGCGCGTGGGCTCGCGCGAGCGCGAGATTGGAGACATTGGCGCAGGCGATGAGGAGCAGAAACCCGGCTGCGCTGAGCAGAACGAGCAGCGGACTGCGCAGCGCGCCGCTTCTCATTTCCTGGAGGCTGCCCGCAAAAAAGCGGCGCTCGGTTTTGTCGGCGGGATCAATCACGCGCGGACCGAGGAGCGCCGCTTCCGCCGCGAGACGCTCGGGGGAAATCCCGGGTTTCAGGCGACCGAGCACGCGCAGAAAATGGGCGTCGGGATGTTCCTGAAAGAGCGGTCCCTGCAACGCGGCCGGAACCCAGAGTCTGGTCGCGCGCCCGGGGAAATCGAAGCTCGCCGCCATCACGCCGACGATCGTGTAGGGCTCCCCGTTCATCCGTATCTGCTCCCCGAGCACTTCGGGTCGGCCGCCAAATTTCTGCTGCCAAAGAGCGTGACTGAGAATGACGGCGTGCTCCTGGCCCGCGTTGCCTTCGGTCTCGAGAAAGGCGCGGCCGTGGGCTGGCGTAACGCCGAGCGCGGTGAAAGGGAAGGCGTGACATTTGCCCCTGGACCAGCTCCGGTTCGCCGCGGCCGGTGATGGTGAAGCTGGTTCCGGTAAACGCGGCGAGCTCTTGAAAAACCGCGCTCTGCTTTTTCCAGGCGGCGAATTCCCTGACCGAAAATGAGACGCGATCTTCCTGCGGAATTTTTTGCCAGAGCATGCAGAGCTGCTCCGCTGCGGGGAAAGCGGGGCCGCGGAGGAGGAGCGAGTTCACGAGCACGACTGTGCCGGCGTAAACCGGCGACTTGCGCAGGGTGCGAAAGGCGAAACGCAGATCCTGGAAACGCGTCTCGAGAAATGCCCGAGCCGCGCATCGCGCACCGCTTCCTTGACCTGCTCGACCCCGCCGAACTCGGCCGCTGCCTCACGCCGGGCCGCGGTCGGGTCGAGACCGTCGCGCATTTTCCGGTCGGCTGAGAGCGCGAGGTAAGAGTCGACCTCTTCCGCGAGGTCGCGCTCGGCGCGCTCTTTCCGGGTCAGATTGCGGACGAGGGCGGTGAATGGAGAGGATTCGCATGATGGCTAACGGGACGTTGTCGCCGCGGCGGACCGGGGTGTTGTTCGGCCGGCGATTAGTGGTTTGGAAAAATTTTGCGCGAGCTTTTGCCAAACGCATGTCATCCCGCGGCCGGCGCAGCGCGCCGAGGGATCTCGCCAAAGGCCTAACGAGTCCATTGTTTCGTGCAATCGCGCCAGACCATGGGAGAGATCCCTCTCCGTCCTGCGGCGGTTCGGGATGACGAGCAGGGGGCGCGGGTGGCGCGTGAGTTCTGCGCGGGGATAGATGTCGAGCAAGCTTCGATTGCTCAAGTCACGAAGTTCGCGGGTTTGTCTCATCGGTTAGTGGGCGCGGAGCGCGCTGGCGATTCCGAGCGCGATCCGTTCCCAATCTTCGGTTTCTCTGGCCAGTTGCCGCTCGCCCGGCCGGGTGAGGGTGTAGAACTTTGCGCGCCGATTATTTTCCGATTCGCCCCAGCTCGATTTTAACCAGCCGGCTTCCTCCATCCGATGGAGCGCCGGGAAGAGCGAGCCGGGCTTGACGTTGAACGTCTGGTCCGTGATCTGGCGAATGCGCTGCGCTACACCCAGCCCGTGCAACGCCTGGGGCGCGAGCGCCTTAAGGACGAGGAGATGGAGCGTGCCCTGGAGAAGGTCGAGGTTCTTTTTCATCTCATATTGACTGTCTATAGGAGTAAGCACGCTCTCCTATAGAGTGTCAATAGGAGAGTGGGGCTCTCTCTTGCTTCGTGGAGTGGGGTCGTTCCCGCCGAGGCGCACCCGGCTCGGAGGTTCACGGCGCAGCCCGCTTCCAGGAGCGGCTCGGGGAAATCTTAGATAGCGGCTGCGGTCGGCCCGGTTCTGTGCGATGGTGCGTGGTCTCCTTCCGCACAGTTCTCGCTTCGCACCTCTTCACCGCATTCCAGCGGGCGGCTATTCCGCGCTCCGCTCCGATCGCACCACCAACACACCACTTATGTTTTTCCGCCTGCCTGCTCACCGTATCAATTGGATAACCAGCTCATTTTTGATCGGCACCCTTTTTCTCACCCTCACCGCGGTGCCGGTCTATCTCTGGCATTTCGGCCTGGATTGGTTCCAGGTGACGCTTTTCTTCGCCATGCTCGTGGCTACCGGCTTGAGCATTACGCTGGGCTATCATCGCCTCTTTTCCCACATCACCTTCCAAGCCGCGCTGCCGGTGCGCGCTTTCACCGCGATCTTCGGTGCGGCTGCCTTTGAAAATTCCGTCCTGATGTGGGCGAGCGAACATCGCGAACATCACAAGCACGTCGATCACGACGATGATCCCTACAACATCTCGAAGGGATTCTTCCACGCCCACATCGGCTGGCTTCTTTTCAAGCTTAATCCGGAGGGCCCGTTCGAGAACGTGAACGATCTTCGGAAAGACCCGCTCCTTCGCTGGCAGGATAAACATGTCCAGACCATCGCGGTTGTGGTTGGTTTTGTGATGCCGGCCCTGCTCGGGCTGGCCTGGAATGGATGGGCCGGCGCGCTCGGCGGTTTCCTGCTCGCGGGCGTGGCGCGCATCGTCGTCCTGCAGCATTGCACCTTTCTCATCAACAGCGCCTGCCACGTCTTCGGCGCCCAGCCTTACTCGCAAAAGTGCAGCGCCCGGGACTCGTTCCTGATGGCCCTGTTCACGTTTGGCGAGGGCTATCACAACTATCACCACGAGTTCCAGCACGATTACCGCAACGGCGTCAAACCGTGGCAATTCGATCCGACCAAATGGATGATCTGGACCCTCTCGAAGATCGGTCTCGCGAAAAATCTTCGCGTCGTCGCGTACGATAAAATCGAGCGGGCCGAAGCGCAGCAACTTGCGGCGCGAAATATGGTCAGCGCCCCACTCGTCGTCGAGCCCGCTGTTGTGGTTCCGGCCTATCCGGCCTTCTCGCAGGTCTCGGAGTAGAAATTCCGGAGCTCAGTGGTTGGTCGAGGCGGGCGCGGTTTTGCCCTGCTCGCTCTCCGCGATGAGCGCGTCGAGATCGATTGGCTGTCGAGGATTGCCCTGCGCGATCTCGAGCAGCGTCTGGTCGGAGGCCCGCGCCTGAAAAACCTCGCCCTGCAATTTCCCGCGAACGATCCAGCCGACCATCTTTAGCCCCGAGACACGATGCTCGCCGAGCGCGGCGTAGTGTTGCTCGTTCAATTTAATCGACGGCGACTGGACGTAGCCGGAGACCTCGATAAGGCCTTTCATCTCCAACGGGATCTCGGTCCGTTTGTAAATGAGCAACCACCCCGTCCCGGGATCGCGCGCGAGGAAGGAAATCTCGACCTCGACCTTTGGAATTTTGCGCGACATGTCGCGCACGGTGACGAGGAGTTTCTTGGCCTGGTGATTGTCGCGATTGTAACTTCCCCAACCGGTCTGCCACAGGATATCGAAGGAAGAAACGGTGCCGTACTCGTGCGCGTTATGCTCAAACTGCGAGCGCCGGGCGGAGTTTATTGGGCGACAGCGCCGAACGCGACAACGAAACGCAGCCGCGACGAACAGGGGAACTTTAATGCGGGCGGTTTTAAAGATCGCCGGCCCTCGCGACAAGCGCGAAATCGCAGCGCGCGCGCGGTCCCCGGTTGCGATCGGGCGCGGCACAGTTGCAGCGGACGATTCCCGAAAAACAGCTATTCTGAGCGATGCGCGTGCTCATCGCCGACGATGAAAAAGGCGTGGGGACCAGCCTGGCCGCGCTCGTGGAGCGATGCGGTCACGAGGTTCTCCAGGTCGTCGGTTCCGGCTGGGAAGCGATCCAGGCTTACAGCCGTCTCCGGCCCGATGTCGTGCTGATGGATTACGCCATGCCGCGTTTGAACGGCATGACCGCTTCGCGCATGATCCTCGCGAAAGATCCGGCGGCCCGGATCATCCTCGTCTCCGGCGCGGTCCCGGTGGCCCAGCTCGCCGAGACCGGCGTCATCGCGGTTCTCCCGAAGCCGGTCGCGCTCGACAAACTTTACGGCGCGCTCTACGACGCGGCGCCGCGGCCGGGCGAACCGATTCCTTAGGAAGCGAACGCGCAGGATCGCACTTTCCTCCTGTGAAAAAGGGGTCCGCGCCCTAACGAACAGCTTTCACTCGCCACACGCCCCGGTTGGCAGAGACAGGAGCTGGTGATGCGGGTGTCGGCTTTGGCCCAGATCTTCTGGAATTTCGCGGCGGTGGTCTTCGCTTCCTCCGGGTTCTTGTTTTGAGCCTTCAAACTTTCCTTTAGGCCAAAGAGCGACCAGCCGTTATCAGGCAATTTCTTGAGATCTGCGCGGTAAATTTCTTCCGCCTCAGCGAAGCGGCCGTTCCGCACGAGTGTCGCGCCTAACGAATGGCGAATGGGTATGAGCCAGCCGGGCGGTTCGTCGTATTGCAAGGCGTCCTCCAGTTTGATTGCCTCGCGCAGCTCGGCCAGTCCCTCCTCCAGCTTATTTTCGCGGACGAGGATTTCGCCCTCCGTCATGTGCCGGGTGAGGGCGAGCAAATCCTCGCTCTTATTGTTGCCAAAGGTGGATTCTTCGGGAACCGGCTTCGCTTTTTCGAGAAAGATGGCCTGCTCTTTACGCGCATTTTCCGGATCGCCCTTGGCCGCGTAGGCGATGGCGCGGGCGGCATGATGAAAGGCCCGCGTGCTCAACATGTAGTCGCGGTAATCGTTGGGCTCGGCCAGGATTTCATCCCACCTGCCGAAGCGCACCATTACTTCCAGCGGCATGGCGGCAAACCCTTCCGCCTAGAGCGCGTTCTTTTTCAGGAAATCGGCCGGCATTTCCGCCACCATGGCGCGGATGTGTTTCATAGCGAGAACGCGCTGGCCGGTCATCATCGCGGCATACGCCAGCATGACACCCCAATGTGCCATCGCGCATTGCGGGTCGAGCCGCGCCGCCTCCTCGAAGGAACGGATGGCCGCGCCGTGATTGAACCCGTGAAGGAAGGCGAGCCCCTGATTGAAGTAGCGCTGCGCCTCGGGCGCTGCCGTGGTGATTTTGCGTTGGTAGCCACCGAGCCCTTCGAAGAAAGGCTCTTTGGCCGCGAGACCTCCCACGCTGATGCAAACACCGGACAGCGTGAGAACGACAAGACGGAGTTTCCTGATCGTTTTCATGACAGTAGATTCTGGTTCAGGCTCTGGCGCATCGCGCACTGACGCAACTATTTCCGAACATGAACGAACGATCATTGTGCATCACGCGGCGGGCGGCGGTGCGCTTGCTCGGGACGGCGGCTGCGGCCACTTTGCTCCCGGCCAGGGCGGTTGACGCCGCCGGCAAAACCAGCCCGATGCTCCTGCGCACCATTCCTTCGACCGGCGAAAAGATCCCGGTGGTCGGCCTCGGCACCTGGCAGGTCTTCGACGCAGGCCCTTCGCCTAACGACCGCGAGCCGCTCCGCGAAGTCCTGCGTCGTTTCGTCGAGCTGGGCGGAAAAGTGATTGACAGCTCGCCGATGTACGGCCGGGCGGAAGCGGTCGCGGGCGAACTCGCGAGCGAGCTGCGCTTGCGCGACCAGCTCTTCCTCGCGACCAAGGTCTGGACGAGCGGCCGGCAGGCCGGGATCGAATCGATGGAACGTTCGCTCACGCGTCTGCAGACGAAGCGGCTCGACCTCATGCAGGTGCACAACCTGGTGGACGTCGAGACTCAGTTAGCGACGATGCGCGACTGGAAAGAGGAGGGACGCATTCGCTATCTCGGGATCACGCACTACGTCGATTCCGCCTTTCCGGAGGTGGAGAAGATCCTTCGCCGCGAGCCGCTCGATTTCCTCCAGATCAATTGCTCGATCGTCGATCGCAAGGCGGAAGAACGCATTCTTCCGCTGGCGCGCGACCGCGGGGTCGCGGTGCTGATCAATCGCCCGTTTGCGAGCGGCGATCTCTTCGCGCGCGTCCGGAGCCGCCCCTTGCCGGATTGGACGGGGGAGTTCGATTGCAAATCCTGGGCGCAATTTTTTCTCAAGTGGATCCTGGCGAACGAGGCCGTGACCTGCGCGATTCCGGCGACCAGCAAAGTGCGACATCTGGAGGACAATATGACGGCAGGAGTCGGCCGGTTGCCGGATGAGAAGATGCGACAAAGAATGGTTCAGCTGCTCCGGTAAGTGGGACGCGTTCCCGCCGGCCGGCGTCTCCCCGCCCGCGGCTACTTGAGCAAATAGTCGCGGATGAATTGCACCTCCGCGTAGAAAAGGAAATCCGCGTTCTTCTTCTTGGCGATGCCGTGGCCTTCGTCTTTCGCGAGCAGATACCAGACGGGGGTGTCCTGTTTTTCAACGTCGCGACGATTTGCTCGGCCTCGGTTTTGGGAACGCGCGGATCGTTTGCGCCCTGCACCACGAAGAGCGGCTTGGTGATCTTGCGCGCGTTGTTCAACGGCGCGATGCGCTCCATGAACTTCGCCATCTTCGGGTCGCGTTCGTCGCCGTATTCCGCGCGGCGCAGGTCGCGCCGATAGCTCTCGGTATTCTTCAGGAAAGTGGCGAGATTCGAGATTCCCACCACATCGAGCACGCAGCGAATCCGGTCGGCGTAGTTGCTCGCGACCGCGAGCGTCATGAAGCCGCCATAGGAGCCGCCCAGGATCATGACCCGGCCGGCGTCGAGTTGCGGCTGCGTTTTGACCCAGTCGAGCAGGCTCGCGACATCCTTGTAGGAATCTTCGCGCTGGAGCCCGTTATCGAGCAGGAGGAAGGATTTCCCGTAGCCGGAAGAACCGCGCACGTTAGGCAGGAGCATCGCGCAACCGACCTCGTTAAAGAGATAGTTGTTGCGCCCGGCGAACCCGGGCCGGAATTGCGATTCCGGGCCGCCGTGGATGTTCACGATCACCGGGCGCGGCCCGGGGAATTTCTGCGAGTCTGGCTGATAGAGATAACCATTGATCTCGCGATCATCGAAAGACTTCCAGCGCACCAGGCTCGGCTCGACGAAGCGCGCCACGGGAAGGCCGCCGGTCTCGCTCATTGTCCAGTGGATTGCGAGATTTTTTCCCGCCCCGGGTGCCCAGACATAGACATCGGAAGGCGAACGCGCGCCGTTCACATTGAAGGCGAGCAGATTTTGTTTCGGGTCCCAATGCCACTTCAAGCCCGAGATGACAGAAGCCGCGAGCGGCGGGTCGAACTGCGGGTCGGGCTGGGGTGTCGCCACCATTTGGCCGTCGCGGATTTCCACCGCCACGAGGTGCAGCGTGCTCGTGCCGTTCTCATTCAAGGTGTAGGCGAGCCGGCGTCCATCCGGGCTCAGGTCCCACCCGTCGACATCGAATTTCGTCTCCAACAAGAGATTTGTGTGCTCCTTGCTCGCGAGATCAAGATAAGCGAGGCGCTGAAACTCGGAGCCGCGGTCTGTCGTCAAGAAGACGCCTTTCCCGTCGCTCGCAAAATGCGCGTGTCCGTAAGCCACCTTCTCGGCGCCATTCGTGGGTCGCGGGATCAGCTCCGTCCGCGCGCCGGTTTTCGTGTCGAAAAGCCAGAGATAACTTTCGTTGATCGAAAGCCCTTCGCTCACCAGAAGCTGGCCGGCGTCGGGCGACCAATCGAAGATCTGCCAGCCGCCGCCCTTCACCTCGGCGAGGAGGCGATCCGACTTCGCGTCGCGCGGATCCTGCAGGTAAATGTCGGTATCCGTGCCGTTGCGCCGGGTTGAGGTGTAGGCGACGCGCGCGCCGTCGCGGCTCAAGACCGGCGAAGAGTTACGGGATTTGCCATCCGTCAGCAGTGTCACTTCGCCGGTCGCGAAGTCGTAGCGATAATTCTGGTTAAACTCATTGCCGCCGGCACTTTTCGAGAACACAAAAAAAGCTCCCTCGCGTCGATCGAAGCTCGCGTCGTTCACCCGATCAGGGAAGAAGGTCAGCTGCGTACGGGCGCCGTTAGGCTGAGCCACCAGGTGCACCTGGTTGGTGTCGGCGAAGCGGGTCAGGATCAGCATCTCGGGCTTCCTCGGTTGCCAGTCGAGAAAGGCGGCGGCGCGCGATTCCGTGTAGCGGCCGACTTCCTCCGCGAGCGCGGCGGGGATGGGCGGCACGCCATCGAGGACGAGAGATTCCGGAGCGTTCAAAGCCGGCGTCTCCGGAGCAGCGGCGACCAAGGTCGTGAGAGGTGCGAGCCCCGCGAGCAGAAGAAGAGAAAGTGGTTTCATCTCTCCCGACGGTAAAAGCGCGGGCTTGAAGTGAAAGGCCGTTTTTCCCATCCTGCCGCGTGCAACCGCTGCGCCTCGCGATGTGGTCGGGCCCGCGCAACATCTCAACCGCGATGTTGCGCGCCTGGGGTCATCGCGCCGACACCGCGGTGGTCGACGAACCGTTCTATGCCTTTTACCTCGCGAGCACGGGCAAGGCCCATCCCGTGGCGGAGGAAGTGATCGCACACGGTGAAACCGATTGGCGCAAGGTGGTGGCCAGCCTAACGACCGCGGTTCCGGGCGACTGCCCGATTTTTTACCAGAAGCAAATGACGCATCATCTCCTCCCAGAGATCGAGCGCGAGTGGCTCGCGAAACTCACGAACTGTTTTTTTGATCCGTGATCCCGCAGAAGTGATCGCTTCCTACATCAGGAAGAATGACGAGCCGGCGCTGGCGGATATCGGTTTCGTGCAGCAAGCGGAAATTTTCGATTGGGTCCGGACGCGAACGGACGCGGTGCCGCCCGTGATCGACGCCCGCGACGTGCTGCAGGACCCGGAGCGCATTCTCAGCCTCCTCTGTGCGGCGGTCGGGATCGCCTTCGATCCCGCGATGCTCAACTGGCCGCCGGGATTACGCGAGACCGACGGCGTGTGGGCGAAACATTGGTACGGCGAAGTGGCGCGCTCGACTTCGTTCCAGCCCTACGAGGAGAAATCGGCCTCGGTTCCCGACCATCTGCGCGAGATTCACGAGCGCGCCGGCGAATGCTATGAACGGCTTTACCCGCACCGACTAGTGTGACGGTTGTCATCCCGAGTCGCGCAGACGACGAGGGATCTCGCCAGTGCTCTGGGAACTTTCAAAAACCAGATCGACCGGGAAGACGGTGCCGCCGCAAACGCTGCGGCCGATCGGGATGACAAAACGAGGATAAATGCTTCAACAATTTAACGAGAAAAACCGGAACCTGCTCGTCAACATTAACGGGCGTCTCATCCATCGCGACGAAGCGGGGGTGAGCCCATTCGATTCCTCCGTTCAGGGCGGCGACGCGGTCTGGGAAGGATTACGGCTTTACTACGGGCGCATCTTCAAGCTGCACGAACATCTCGAGCGCCTCCGCCGCTCCGCCCGCGCGCTCGCCTTCGCGGAGATTCCGCCTAACGACAAGATGATCGCCGAGATCCGGCGCACTCTCGCGGCCAACCAGATGCGCGACGGCGTCCATCTGCGCCTCACCCTGACCCGTGGCGTGAAGATCACTTCCGGGATGGAGCCGCGGCTCAACCAATCGGGGCCGACCCTGATCGTCCTCGCGGAATACAAGGCGCCGGTTTACGCGAAGAGCGGCCTCACTTTAATCACGAGCAAAATGCGCCGACCGCCGCCGGAGTGCTCGATCCGCAGATTCATCACGCCAATTTGCTCAACTCGATCCTGGCTAAGATCGAGGCGAATGCGGCCGGCGCGGATGACGCCCTCATGCTCGACCTGCAGGGGCACGTCGCGGAAACGAACGCGACCCACCTCTTTCTCGTGCGCGGCGGGGAGCTCGCGACCAGCCGGGTCTTGGCCTGTCCCGAAGGCATCACCCGCGCCACACCGTCCTCGAGATTTGCGCGGCGGAAAAAATCCCGCACGGCGAGACCTTCCTGACACCTGTGGACGTTTATCGCGCCGACGAAGTCTTCTGCACCGGTACGATGGGGGAACTGGCCGGGGTCACCAAGGTGGACGGCCGCAGCATCGCGAGGGCACGATCGGGCCGATGACGCAACGCCTGAGCGCGCTCTACCAACGCCGCACGGCAAGCGAAGGAGTGACGGTGGTCTGCGCCTAACGATGCCCCCGGCTAACGATTTATGAGCCGGGCGGTGAGCCTGATCTCGGTCCCGCTGAGCGCGACTGAGACCGGGCAGTTCTTTTTCGTCTGCTCGGCCGTTTCCTGGAATTTCGCCTGCTCGATCTGCGGAACGTCGGCCTCGGTCGCGAGATCGATCGTCGTGATCTTGAAGGCCTCGCCGACTTTCTCCAGTTTCACGCTCGCGCTCGTGCTGATCCGATTCGCCTTGAAGCCCGCTTTTTCGAGCCCAACGGAAAGCGCCATCGAGAAGCAGGCCGCTTCCGCGGCGCCGAGGAGTTCTTCGGGATTGGTTCCTTTGCCTTCCTCGAAACGCGAAGCAAAAGAGTAGGCGCCTTCGAACGCGCCGCTCCCGAGCTTGAGGTTGCCTTTGCCTTCCTTGAGCGTGCCTTCCCAGACCGCTGATCCAGTTCGTGTAGCCATCGGGCAATCTCCTCCCGATGAGCGATCTGCCAAGAAGCAGAGACCGGCGCGGCGAACTGGCACCGCCGCGTCTCGCCTGATACGGTGCGCGCAATGGAAGCGGCTGATTGGGCATCACTGAGCGACGCGGAGTTGCTCGAGCGCCGCATTTCCCAGCTTGGTTTGGAGCTGGAGGGGACCGCACTTTACCCGCTCATCCGGCAACTTTACGACGAGCTAACCGGGCGCGGGCTCATCTTTCGGCCACCCTGTCACATTGGCGACGAATGGTTCGTCCCGGTCGGTATCCCGGCGATCTTCATTCCGTTTTACCTCGTGCACGACCGGCTCCGCGCGCTCGAGAAAACGATGATGCTCGAGGTCGAGGGAGGAACGGCGGAGTGGTTCATGAAACTGATCCGGCACGAAGCGGCGCACACTTACAGCTACGTCTACCTATTGCCGCGCAAGAAAAAATGGCGGCAGACGTTCGGCCGCACGTCGCGCGAGGAGACGCCCGATTTTTATCAGCCGCGTCCCTTCAGCCGGAGCTACGTTTTGCATCTCGACGATTGGTACGCTCAGAGTCATCCGGACGAAGATTTCGCCGAGACCTTCGCGGTCTGGCTCACGCCCGGGCTTGACTGGCGAAAGCGTTACGCGGGCTGGAAAGCGCTGCAGAAACTCGAATACGTCGATGAGCTGATGCGCTCGCTCGCGGGCAAACCGCCGCAGCATCTGCCGGAATATCGCGCGACCGATTACGACTGCCTGAATCTCAAGCTCAAGACTTACTACGCGCGCAAACGAAAACTCTACGAGGACACCTATCCCGATTTCTACGATGCCGATCTGCGGGAGCTCTTCGCCGCGGCGCTCGGGCCCGGGAGGATCAAGGCGAGCTCGTATTTGCGCCGGCGCCGGCGGCGGCTTTTGAACTCGGTCTGCCAGTGGACGAACGAAAAGAAATTCCGGGTCAACAAACTGCTCGTCCGCCTGATCGACCGTTGCGACCAGCTCGGGCTGCAGGTTTTGAACGATGATCCGCAGCAGGATTTTCGCGTTTCGGCTTTCATCACCACGCTGGTCATGAATTATCTCTTCACCGGCAAATTCAAGCGGACCAAATGACTTGAAGAAGAAACTCAAAGTTCTTGCCCTTTTCGACGCCATCGCACCGACCCGGATCGATCAGGACCTGAGCGCGGAGATGAAGACGGACGACTGGAAGACCGAGGCCAACGTCCTGGCCGCGCTCGGCGCGCTCGGTTATCCGACGGAGCATGTCGCGATTTTCGACGATCTCGATCTGCTCCGGCAAAAGATGGAAACGTTCGCGCCCGATGTCCTCTTCAACCTGGCGGATCAGTTCAACAACAACCGCGGTTTCGACCAGAACATTGTCTCGTTTCTCGAGATGCAGGGCGTGCCTTTCACCGGTTGCGGCGCGACCGGGCTGGTCCTTTGCAAGCACAAGGGCATCTCGAAAAAAATCCTCAGCTACCACCGGATTTACACTCCGAATTTCGTCGTCATCCCGCGCGGCCAGCGAAGCGCCCGCCCGCGGCAGCTCAAGTTTCCGCTCCTCGTGAAGCCGGTGAAGGAAGAGGCTTCCTACGGGATCGCGCAGGCCTCGTTTGTCGAGAACGATGAGCAATTCCGCGAACGCGTCACCTTCATCCACGAGAAACACGACGGCGACGTGATCGCGGAGGAATACATCGCCGGCCGCGAACTTTACGTCAGCGTGATCGGCAATACGCGCCTAACCGTATTTCCGATTCGCGAACTCGTCTTCCGCGAGGTGCCGCCGGACGAGCCGCGGATCGCGACCTACCGCGTAAAGTGGGACGAGGAATATCGCAAACGCTGGGGCTTGGAAAATCAGTTCGCCGATGGGCTCGAGCCGGCGCTGGTTGCGGAGATCGAGCGGACTTGTAAACGGATTTATCGGCTGCTCACGATCGACGGCTACGCGCGGATCGATTTGCGCCTAACGGCGGCGAACGAAATTTATTTCATCGAGGCGAACCCGAATCCGATCCTTGCGCAGGACGAAGACTTTGCGCTCTCCGCCGAAAAGGCCGGGCTGGCCTATCCGCAGTTGATCGATCGCATCATTCGCAATGGGATGAGGACGCTGCGCGACTAGCGGAAGGTGTAGCGTGGGGGGGGGGAGGGCCATGCGCGGGGGGGGGGGGTTGGGGCCCGGTGGCCGCGCCCGCGACAGTGCGGA
>JBBSLW010000030.1:0-20153 GCA_038233495.1 Chthoniobacterales bacterium
CTTCTCTGAGCTCCGGAGGGATCCGCGGCTGTTTTCCCTCTGCCGCCGTCGCAACTAGCCGAAGAGCAGGCTGACCGGTCCGTAACCGGGGAGATGGATCTCGCGCTGAAATTTCAGCCCGAGCTTCTCCAGCAGCCGGATGGAGACGCGATTATCCGGCGCCGTCACCCCAGCGATCGCCGGAAGCGCCAGCGCCGTGCGGCCATAATCCATCACCGCCGCAGCCGCCTCGTAGGCGTAACCTTTTCCGCCAAATCGCTCCAGAATGGCGAACCCCACATCGGGCACATCCAGCGTCTCGCGCTGGATCAGGCCGCAAATGCCCAGCGGCGTTTCGGTTACCTTCAAATCCACTCGATAGAAGCCAAACCCGAAGCGAGCGTAGCTCGGAAGAATTTTCTCCGCCAGGTATTTGGCCGCGTCGCCGGTCGTGCGAATACCGCGATCGGCCACCCATTTTATGAAGCCGGGATCGTTCATGAGCTCGAGCATGAAATCGGCGTCGTCGGCGCAGAGCTGGCGCAGGATCAATCTTTCGGTCTCGAGAACTTTCATCTGCAAGTCGAGGCAACCTCCGCTCGGTTATGAAGCGTATTGCTAGCGTGTCCACCGCTGCCCGCAAGCTCTCGCGCGAAAAGAAAAAGATCGCTGACCTCGAGATCGTGACCGACCCGGAGGAAGCGGCCGAGGATGCCGGTCTGCGCTACGTGAGCGACGATAAGCCCGGCTTCACCCGCGAGCGCCGCGGCAAAAAGTTCACCTATTTCGATACCGAGGAGAAAGAGATTAAGGACGAGACCCGCATCCTGCGCCTGAACCGCCTCGCCATCCCTCCGGCTTACACCGACGTCTGGATTTGCCCTTCGCCGAACGGCCACCTCCAGGCCACCGGTCGCGACGACCGCGGGCGCAAGCAATACCGCTACCACGAGCGCTGGCGCGAAGAGCGCGACGAAAACAAATACGAGAAAATGGTCATCTTCGGGAAGGCGCTGCCAAAGATCCGGCGCCGGATCAACCGCGACCTGAAAGCGCGTGGGCTGCCCATGGAGAAGATCCTCGCCACTATCGTCCAGCTGCTCGAGAAAACCTTCATCCGGGTCGGGAACGAGGAGTATGCGAAGGAAAACAAGTCGTTTGGCCTAACGACAATGCGGAACCGGCACGTCGACGTGAAAGGTTCCAACGTGCGCTTTCGTTTCCGCGGCAAGAGCGGGCAGGACCACGACATCGATACCGAAGACCGCCGCGTCGCGAAAATCATCCGGCAGCTCCAGGAACTGCCGGGCCAGGAAGTTTTTCAATATCTCGATGAAGAGGGCGAGCGGCGCGGGATCGATTCCGACGACGTGAACGAATATCTCCAGGAGATCACCGGCGAAGAATTCACGGCCAAGGATTTCCGCACCTGGGCGGGAACGGTGATGGCCGCCATGGCTTTGCAGGCGCAGGGCGCCTTCGAAAACAAGTCGCAGGCCAAGAAAAACATCAAGGGTGCGATCGCCGCCGTCGCCAAGGTGCTGGGCAACACGCCCGCGGTCTGCCGCAAATGCTACGTGCACCCGGCCGTGCTCGAAACCTACCTCGACGGCGCGCTCATCGAGGGCCTGAAGAAGCAAACCGAAAAGACGCTCGAGAAATCGCTCAGCAACCTGCGTTCGGAGGAAGCGGTCGTGCTCTCCTTCCTGCAGGAAAAGCTGGCCCGGAAAAACTAGAACGAACCCTTTCGGCCGGGCCGTTTGCGCAGGCGGAAGGCCGCTGGTATCCAGTGTGCGTGACCGAGGTTCCCGAATTTGCCATCCGTCTCGCCACGCGCGAAGACGTCCCGCTCATCCTCACGCTCATCCGTGAGCTGGCCGAATACGAGCGCGCCCCTCACGACGTCGTGGCCACGGAAGAGCTGCTCCGGGAAAATCTTTTCGGGCCGCATCCGGCGGCGGAGATCCTCTTCGGCGAGGAAGACGGCGCGCCGGTTTGTTTCGCGCTTTTTTTTCAGAATTTCTCGACCTGGATGGGCCGCCGCGGACTTTACCTGGAAGATCTTTTCGTTAGACCGGAGGTGCGCGGCAAAGGCTACGGGAAAGCCTTGCTCGTTCGCCTCGCCCAGATCGCCCGGGAACGCGACTGCGGCCGGATGGAATGGGCGGTCCTCAATTGGAACGAGCCGGCAATCGAGTTTTATCGCAAGCTGGGAGCCCGGCCAAACGACGAATGGACCATCTTTCGCCTGACGCGTGATGGGATCGCTCATCTCGCCGCGGAATAACGGACGCGCTTGGATCGAAGGTCGATGAAGAAAACACAGCAGCCGCGCATCGAGGATTACGCCTTCCTCAGCGACACCCAGAGCGGTGCCCTCGTTAGCCGAGCGGGCTCAGTCGATTGGATGTGCCTGCCGCGTTTCGATTCCGGGGCTTGTTTTGCGGCCTTGGTAGGCAAAAAGGAAAACGGCTGCTGGGAATTCCGGCCGAAAGGGAAACTCAAAAAGTGCACCCGGCGTTATTGCGGCGACACCCTCATCCTGGAAACGGAGCTGCAGACCGCGCAGGGAACGATTCGGCTGATCGATTTCATGCCGCCGCGCGGAACGAATCCCGACATTGTCCGTATCGTGGAAGGCGTCAAAGGGAAGGTCACGCTGCGGATGGAGTTGATCATTCGTTTCGATTACGGCTCGGTCGTGCCCTGGGTGCGGCAGCGCCACGGCGGCCTCGAGGCCATCGCCGGGCCCGACGCGCTCATTCTGCATACGCCGGTCGAGACGCATGGCGAAGACCTCAAAACGGTGGCGGATTTCACCGTCAAGAAAGGCGAGCGAATTCCTTTCGTGCTCACCTGGTATGCCTCGCATGAGCTGCCGCCGCGCGAAGTCAACGCGGAGCATGCGCTGGAAGAGACGGAGACCTATTGGCAGCAATGGTCGGGACGGCACGAACGAAGCGGTCCGTGGCGCGACGCCGTCCTGCGCTCACTCATCACGCTCAAGGGCCTGACCTACGGGCCGACCGGCGGCATCGTCGCGGCCCTAACGACCTCGCTCCCCGAGAAGATCGGCGGCGTGCGCAACTGGGATTACCGTTTTTGCTGGCTCCGCGACGCGACCTTTACCCTCATCGCTCTGCTCGGGGCCGGCTATGCCGAGGAGGCGAAAGCCTGGCGTGAATGGCTTCTCCGCGCCATTGCCGGGGTCCCCGCGCAATTGCAAATCATGTACGGCGTACGCGGCGAACGGCGGCTCGACGAGTTTGAGCTTCCCTGGCTCGCCGGCTACGAAAAATCGCAACCGGTCCGGGTCGGGAACGCCGCTTCCGGACAATTCCAGCTCGATGTTTTCGGCGAAGTGATGGACGCGATTTATCAGGCGCATAGCGCAGGGCTGGAGACGAACCCGGCCGACTGGCGGATGCAGGTGGCGCTCCTCCATTTTCTCGAAAAAAAATGGCAGGAGCCCGATGAAGGCATCTGGGAGGTGCGCGGTCCGCGCCGGAACTTTACCCATTCCAAGGTGATGGCGTGGGTGGCGTTCGATCGCGCGATCAAGCTCGTCGAGCATTACAACTGCGACTCGAACAACAGTCTCGCGCGCTGGAAAAAACTGCGGGATAAAATCCATCGCTCCGTCTGCCGCCAGGGTTACAACAAAAAGAAATGCGCCTTCACTCAGTTTTATGGCGCGACCGCGATGGACGCGAGCATCCTCATGCTTCCGCTCGTCGGCTTTCTCCCGCCGGATGACGAGCGCGTCCTCGGCACGATCGCGGCGGTCGAGGAGGATCTGCTCGAGAACGGTCTCGTCCTGCGCTATCGGCCGAGCGAAAAAAAGGTCGACGGCCTGCCCGGGTCAGAGGGTGTTTTTCTGCCCTGCTCCTTCTGGCTGGCCGATTGCTATCATCTCGTCGGGCGGAAGAAAGAAGCGCGCCTGCTTTTCGAGCGTTTGCTCGGTTTGCGCAACGATCTCGGGCTCCTCTCCGAGGAGTACGATCCGAAAAAGAAACGCCTGCTCGGCAATTTTCCGCAGGCCTTTTCGCATGTCGCGCTCGTCAACACCGCCCTGCGCCTTTGCGGCGAATGCGCTCCGCGTCACTAAGCAGGGAAACTCATCTGTCTTCTCCTGGAGCCGTGGGCATCCCCACGTCCGAGCGATCGTTGACGCCTGCGGGCCTATTCGTTAAACCCGGACGGGTGAACAAACGCCACGAGAGCTACGGCCCCTGGCTCGTCGTTCTCGGCGCCGCGCTTTGGGGCACGGAGAGCGCGTGGCGTATTCCGCTCAACGACCTCTTCGCCGCCGAGGTCATTGTCTTTTGGGAGCACGTCCTCATCCTCCTCATGTTTCTCCCGCTTCTCCTCGTTAGGCTAAAGGAGTTCCCGAAGATTGATGGGGCGCACCTGGGGCTACCTCAACTTTTCCGGCTTCGCCGGCTCCGCGGTTGGGACCGTCTTCTTCACCCTCGCGCTCAAGAACGGCAACCCCACCGTCGTCAACGTCATCCTCAACATCCAGCCCGTCATCTCCACCATCGGCGCCTGCCTTCTCTTCCACGATCGGCTCGTGCCGCGCTTCTATCTCTTTGGCGGCATCGCCCTTCTCGCGGGCATCTTCCTCTCCGTCGGTCACCCGGAATTGATCGGCGTTTCCTACGAGCAGGCCGGCCTGAACCGCGGCACCGGCTACGCGCTCATCTGCGCCCCTTTTCTGGGGACTCTCGACCGTCGCCGGCCGCGGCGTGATGACCGGCATGTCGCTCCGTCTCTCCTCCAGTCTGCGGGTCGTGGTGGGATTGTTTTGCATGACGCTGATTCTGCTCGTGATGGGCAAAATGCACGGCGCCGCACTCTGGCCGGCCGCGGCCCAGGCCGACCTTGGGACCGCGATCGGCGCGCTCATTCTGCTCGCCACCATCTCCGGCGGCGTCCCGCTTTTGATTTACTTCGAGGGCTTTCGCCTGACGAGAGCCTCCACCGCCGGCTATTTTGAAATGATGCAGACCCTCGCGGCGGTCTGCATCACCTGGGCTTTTTCCACGCCGCCCTCCGGCCGCATCAGGTCGTGGCCGCGCTCGTTTTGATGGCCGCGGTCACGATGGTGCAGCGCGTGCAGAGCGAGGTGGAGGCACCTTGAGCGGCCGCCCCGTGATCCGGCTTTCATTTCTCCAGAAAAGATGAGATAACCGGCCGGGAATGTATGAATTCCTGAACGCCTGAAGCGGCGCAAGCTGGTGCAATGGGCCGTAGCCTATGTCGCCGCGGCCTTCGCCTAGCTCCAAGGAATCGACATTATCGTGCAGCAATTTGGCTGGCCCGAATCGATTCGCCGCGGGATCACACTCGCCTTGGTAGTCGGGCTATTCGTTACGCACGTCCTGGCCTGGTATCACGGCGAGCAGCGTGTCTCGGGCACGGAGTTGGTAATCCTCAGTCTGCTCCTCGCGGTCGGCGGCGGATTGCTCTGGCGTTTTGCTGCCAGCGAAAAAAATCCATCGTGCCGGTGCGTCGTTATGAGCAAGGTCGAAAGTGCCTGCCCAATAGCAGCCTAATTCCCCAGTCGCTCTCCTTTGTCGCACGCGATCGAGGGCAATGGGAGCGCGCTGAATCCTACTTCGACGAAGCCGAACAGATCGACCCGCGCAATGCGAATCTACTCACTCGACACGCCCAGTTCTATATCGCGCTGCGGCGTTTCCCCGACGCGCTCCGCAAGCTCGACCTGATTCTGGAGATTGTACCTAACGACATTGACGTCCTGGTGGAAAAAGCGGCGATTGCCCAGGCCGAAGGCGACCTGCCGCGAGCCGCGACGCTTCTCGCTCAAGTCCACTCAGCTGCCGGCGACCTGACCGCATGGGAGCAAATAGCTTATCAGGCTATCCTTGAGCGGCAGCCCGCCCGAGTTGTCGCAGAGCTAAAGGAAGTTCTCGCTCAACCCGATCCCGATGGGGGGTTATCTCAATGGCGAACTGCGCTTCTGGTTAGGCTGGGCGCAAGAAGTCGCAGGCGATCACACCGCCGCTCAGGAAACCTGGCGGGAGGCCCGCACCGAACTGGAAGCCTTTCTCAAAGAACAACCAAAAAATTTGTCTCTCCTCGATGATCTTGCGCTGATCGCGGCGGGCCTTGGTGACAAAGCCGCCGCCTTCACGCTGGTCGAACGCGCCATCGCCTTGCATCCGATCGAGAAAGACGCAGCGAACAGTCCGCAGTCGATGGACATCCTGGCCCGGATTGCGGCACGGCTGGGAGAACCCGATCGCGCCATTGCCGCTTTAGAGGAAACACTTTCGATCCCGGGCAATGGCGGTCTGGCCACGGGCATGCCGCTCACTCCTGCGCTTCTCCGGCTCGATCCGATGTTCGACCCGCTGCGGAACGATCCGCGCTTTCAAAAGCCGGCCCTCTCGTCCAATCCGAAATAGTCTCCGGCATTGGCACAGCAGTGCCTCCTGTCACTGGAGATGAATGTGCGCAGCTTTTTCACTGAATTAAAGCGGCGTCGTGTTTACAGCGTCGCGGTCGCTACGTGGTCGTGGCTTGGTTGCTCATCCAGGTTGCGACACAGGTCTTTCCTTTCTTCAATATTCCAACTGGATCGTCAGGCTGGTCGTCCTACTCGCGATCATCGGTTTTCCTATCGCCGTGGTTTGTTCGTGGGCATTCGAGATAACCCCGGAGGGGATCAAGCTCGAAGGAGACATCGATCCTAGAATTAAACGGACCGGTCGCAGTTAACTGCTCTGATTGTAATCGTCGCGGCTCTGGCGACCGGAGTGACGGTCTTTCGCTTCAAACATCTGCAAAAAGCCACCGAAGCCGCGAAACAACCGCCACGCGCGGTTGCCATCGAAAGTAAATCGCCGTGAGGACCGCGCAAGGGAGAGCGGGCAAAGATGCCCAGATCCGTCCCATCATGAGCAAATTTTCGGACGGTGTTGCCAGTGAAATTGGAGACAAAGACGTTGCCGACGCTGTCCACGGTGATTCCGTAAGCGGTCATGAAGCCGGTATCCTCAAAGACCATTCCCGTGCCCTCGGGCGACAGTTTGATGACAGAGCCAGTCGCTTGCGGTCCGCCATACGTGTTTGTAACGAAAAGATTCCCTGCCGGATCGAAAAACAGGTCGGCCGGATGGACTCCGCTATTGGTATCCGCAAAGACGGTGCTAGCGCCATCGAGGGTAATTTTCAGGATGTTGTTACCGTAGGTGTTGACGACGTAAAGGTTCTCACTTTGTCGAAGGCCAGGGCGTGAGGTCCTTTGCAAGCCGGCCGTTGCGAAGACCCTGCTGGTACCATCGGGAGCATATTTCAGGATCGCGTAATTGCCGCTTTCATCCCGCGCTACGAAAAGGTTGCCGGCCTTATCGAAAGCAATCCCGGTCGGCTTCGTCAGGGTGCAGAATGTTCCCAGACCCACTCCGATCAGGGATATATCCCGGACGTCGCCGCTTTTGAAATTCGACTCGAAATAGGCCGGGCCGGGGATCATCGGAGCGGTCGTAACCGCGGCGCCACTGAGCATTGTACCAATCGAAACGAGAATCATCCGGAGCCAGCGGCAGTCTCGAAGTGACGAGTGACGAAGAAAGGAGGTTACGCTTGAACGGAGTGAGAAAGAAACCTGCGCATGCATGAAGGTAGTTTGGGTTACGGGGAGTATGGGAAAGAGCGGATCGCTATGTCGTTTGTATCTAAAAGTCTGAAAACGACACGCTGCAATTGTAGCGGGATGATTCCGGCCGAATGGAAGGATTCCGCCCAGTCTCGACTGATCCAAATATTGCAGCCCGTGGAGAAGAAAACCATCACTTGCTAGGCCGCGTGCCCAAACTGCGCGGTGACCCGGAGCTCGCGACCGGCGGCAATCCGTACGTCGCGCAGTTTTACTTCGCCCAACGGCAAGGCCAGGAGCGAGACCTCGCGCCCGTCGAAGCGCGCCAGGTGAGGGGCGATAAATCCACACGCCAGGGTGCCGAGGGTTCCTTCGCTGTCACATTGCAGCCCGGCGAGGCGAGCGTTGAGTTGCTCGTCGATCGTTCCGCTGCCGATGATTCGCACCGAGGCGGTCAGGAACAATTTCTTGGCGCGCACGTGCACGACCACGTCGAGCGCGCGTTCCGAGCGGGCGGTCAGTTCGATGCGCACGCTTTCCACGGTGACACCCTGCTTGTCCGCCTCCGTCCGGACCGCGGCTAGGACGAGCGCTTCGAGATCTGCCAAAGCGATCGCCACCTCGATCTGGCCGTCCGTCGCGTCCTGCAAAAGCAAAAGCACATTCCCCGCCTTGTCGCGGCCCTGGCCGAGGCGCACTTCATGCGCGGTGCAGGAGAGCTCGACCCGCGCCTGCTGAATGAGGAGCGGCCGCGCGTTGATCGCGAGATCTGCCACCTGCAAGCCCGGCTCGATCGCCCCGACCGGCGCGGTGGGCCGGACCGGCGGCCGATCCCCGGTCTCCGCCCCATCGAGCGACATCCGGATCGCGGCCAGCTCGGGATAATTTTTGTCCTCTACCGTGACCATCGCCCCATCGGCCGGGCGTAGAAGTTTGCTCAGGCTTTGTTCGAGCGCCTCGCGAAGGGCGGCCGCATCCGGCGGAAACGAGGAGGTCTGGAGCGGGAACATCTGAGTCATCTACGAAGTTCGACGGCAAGTTGGATGTCCCGCCATCTCTCGGCGCAGGCCCAGCCTAACGATTGAAGGGAAGAGGCGGCGTCTATCCCGAGGCCGGTGCAGGTCCCTTGTCGCGCGGGGAAAAGTGCGCCTTGAGCAGCGCGCGGGTCAGAGCGAGATGCCCGATCAAGGCGCCACCCACGCAGACCGGGATGATCAGCACGTAAGGAGCGTGGTAGATCAGTGCGAGCTTGGGCTCGACGGGCCAACCGAATGGAACCGGCGAGGAAAAGAGCGCAACTCGTGCGACGTTCGCCAGCAGGACCAACCCGACCCCGTTCACCACCCAAGCCCAGGCCTTTGAAAAACGGCAAAGCGGCGCCAAAAGCAGCGCCAATATTCCAGAAACAATGTCCCAGTTCTGGCCGGTCCACGTCATGGTGCCGGGAATCACCCCCTGCGCCGCCCAGGAATGGAGGACGAGTTCCAGCGGCAATCGGAACCCTTGGAAAGCAACCAGTGCCGCGAGCGGGAGAGCGGACAGCCGTCGGCCGATTGGAGAAAACCAAGCCCTAGGCTGACTGCGCTCATCGCCGCGACAAGGACGAAGGTCCGGCGTGGATCGCCTCCCAACCAGCCGCTCCGCACCACCGCGAGGAGGAGGGCGAGCCAGAGCAGCGCCCCAAGAACTACGGCAAAAGTTCGCCGGCGCCGTTTCACGGGATCAGGTCCGGCCCTCGCCCAGATGCCCGCGAGGAAAGCGCCCACTTCAAACCCGCAGATGGCGAGGAAGGCGCCAAGGGAGGCCGGTGATGCCACCTGGAACATGGCTCAGCCAATCCGCCTAACGAAAGCGCGGGCTCGAAGGTCGGGAGGTAAGGAATCCGAGCAGCCCGGGCAAACGCATATTTATCCGAAAAGTAAGAGCTGTTGGTACAAAGCTTGCATTAAGCATATCTCGCAGGACATGAGGTAAGCCGTGAGAGCCCGCGAAAGAGCGTTCGTTTTGGATGAAACGTCGCCTCCTTTCTTACACCGCTAAGCGCGCGGTGCGCATCCACGGAAGCGCTGACAGGTCGCCCGCGGTTTTGGGTTCCCGCGGGCGATTTTGTTTTTCCGCCCTTGCCCGATGGCCCGGCTTCCACAGGCTATCCGGGAGCAGTCTTACCACCGAAAGGATTCACATGCGCTTCGTCATCCTCGCCAGCTTGGCGCACGTCTCTGCCGCGCCGCGGACGGACCAGATTTTCCTGCTCGGCAATCCCGCCGGTTCCCAGACGGTTGAGACCGGGCCTAACGACGCGGGTGCGCGCAGAGTTTTCCTACAACGACCGCGTCGCGGCGATCATCTCATCGCCAGCTGGAAAGTCGATGCCGCCGGGATTCCGATCGAGTACGAAGGGCGCGGCCATGATTACATGAAGGCGCCAATCGAAGAGCACTTCGCCATCCGGGAAGGCAAGGCAACCTGGAAAAACCGGAGCGAAGAAGGCGCGCAGGCGATCGCGGGTGCAGCTTTTTATTTGCCGATCAATCCGCCGCCGGAATTCCTCGGCGTGCTCGCGCGCGCTCTCCTCAAGGCGCCGGAACACTGGCTCGCGCTCCTCCCGGCCGGCGAGGCGCAAATCGAGGAAGCAGGCAAACTCCAGATCGACGGCCAGGGCGAGCTGACAGAATACCGGATCAGCGGCCTGAGCTTTACCCCGGAATCGGTCTGGCTCGCCGAGGACGGCACCACGGCCGCGTCTCTCTCCCTGTTGTCCGTGATCGCGGCCCCGTATCAAGCCGCCATGGGAAAGCTGCAAGCCGCCCTGCAGAAAACCGACAACGCCTGGTCAAAGCGCATGGCCGGGGAACTGGCGCGCATCCTTCAAACCGATCTCGTGATTCGCGACGCCCGACTTTTCGATCCCCGCGATCTCAGCGTCACGCCGGGCAGCAGCGTGCTCGTGCGCGGCGAACGGATCATTCGGGTCGCGCCGGGCGCGGAAATCAAACCACCGGCCGGCGCCGAGATCATCGACGCCCGGGGCGGATTTCTGATGCCCGGTTTGTGGGGTAACCCCCAACACTTGAGCACGGTCGAGGACGGCGCCCTGGATCTGGCTAACGGCGTGACCAGCGCGCGCGACTTGGGCAACGACACCGACAGTTTCCTGCTACGTGTCGCGCGTTACGACGACGGGACCGAGCTCGGACCGCGCGTCTCGAAAGCCGGGATCATCGATGGCACCGGGGTGCTCGCTGGGCCGACCAAGATGCGCGTCGACACACCCGAGCAGGCGCGGCAGGACGTCGATTGGTACGCCGACCACGGCTACGTGCAGATCAAGATTTATTCCTCGGTCAAACCGGCACTCGTCCCGGTCCTGGCCGACCAGGCGCATGCCCGCGGGATGCGGGTAAGCGGGCATGTCCCGGCTTTCATGTCCGCCCGGCAGTTCATCGAAGACGGCGCCGACGAGATTCAGCACTTCAATTTCATCGAGCTCAACTTCCTCTTCCCCGAGGTGAAAGAGACGCGGAACCGGGATCGTTTCATTAAGGTGGCGGAGCACGCGCGCGAGTTCACCTCGGAACCCTGGCAGTGCGTGAGTTCATCGCTTTTCTCAAGCAACACCACACCGTGCTCGACCCGACGATGAACATTTTCGAGGGACTATTCTCCGGCGACCCGAACGCGGTTCTCCGGCGCCCGAGGTATTGCGGATGGCAACGCTGACCCCGGCGTTGGTCATGGAGGTGAACAAGGATCGCGGATTGATCGCCGACGGGAAACTGGCCGACCTGATCCTGGTCGACGGCGATCCGAGCCGGCAGATGAGCGATTTGGGCAAGATCACGATGGTGATGAGGGCGGCAGGATTTACGACCCGAAGGCGATTGGGGCGGCGCTCGGGATAGCTGCTTGTTAGGTTGACGCTTTGACAGACACACGGACGACACCCGCCGCGGCGGGCAGACTCTGGTCGTCCCTCCACGGGCGGAGAAATCTCTTGCGCCGCCGGGGTTCTCCGCTAACTTCCGCGTTCCTTATGGCGAAGACATCCTGGCTTAATCGCAACGCACGCAAGCGCAAGACGGTGGAGAAATACGCCGCGCTCCGCGCTGAGCTGAAGGCGAAAAAGGATTATATCGGCCTCTCGCAGCTCCCGCGCGACGCCAGCCCCACCCGCGTGGTCAACCGCTGTCAAGTAACTGGTCGCCGGCGCGCTTTCATCCGCCGCTTCAAGCTTTCGCGCCTGACTTTTCGCGAGCTCGCTTCCGCCGGTCTCATTCCCGGTGTGACAAAGTCGAGCTGGTAACGGCGCGCCGCGACCGGTTCCCGGGTGCTACTTCGGCATCCGCTCCATGAATTTTTTGACGTTACCTCTCCTCGCTTTCGCGCCTCTGGCAGAAGGCATCACCAGCCATTGGGATTCGCCCGGGCTTCTTTTCGGTAAGCTGGCCGCGATCGCTGCGCTCGTTTTCCTGAACGGCTTTTTCGTGGCCGCGGAGTTCGCTTTGGTCAAGATCCGGATGAGCCAGCTCGAAGCGCTGGCCGACGAGGGAAACACCCGCGCCGCGAGGGCGCAAACGGTGGCGGGCGATCTCGACGCTTATCTTTCGGCCTGCCAGCTCGGGATTACCCTCGCCAGTCTCGGTCTCGGCTGGGTGGGGGAACCTTTTCTTGCCCAGATGTTGCAACCGGTTTTTGCCCTCGTCGGGATCACCTCGGCCACGATCATCACTTCGGTTTCGTTCCTGATCGCCTTTTCGATCATCACTTTCCTGCACATCGTGCTCGGCGAACAGGCGCCCAAAATTCTCGCCATTCGCAAGCCGCTCCCGGCGACGCTGATCGTGAGCGGGCCGCTCCGCCTGTTCTACATCCTGTTTAAACCGGCCATTTGGTTCCTGAATGCGTCTTCGAATTGGGTCCTGAAAAACATCCTGCGCACGACCCCGGCGAAAGAAGGCGAGCTGGCGCACAGCGAGGAGGAGTTGCGGCTCATCCTCGATGAGAGCGAAAAGTCCGACGAGGTCTCTTCGATCGGGCGCGACATCCTGGTCAACGCTCTCGACATGCGTCGCCGGGTGGTGCGCGATATCATGACGCCGCGGGGCGACGTGATCTATCTCGATCTCGAGGACAGCTTCGACGAGAACGTGCAAAAGGCGCTCGAATCGCGGCACACCCGCTTCCCGCTTTGCCGGGGGCATCTCGATAACACGATCGGTCTCATCCACATCAAGGAACTGGTGCCGCTGATGCGCGACCCGAACCCCGACCTGACCTCGATCCGGCGCGAGCTCACGCCGGTGCCGGAAATGATGTCGCTCGAGAAACTGCTCAATTTTTTTCTCGTCAAACACGCCCATCTCGCGGTCGTGGTGGACGAGTATGGCGGCACGGTCGGGATCGTGACGATGGAGAACGTGCTCGAGGAACTGGTCGGCGATATCCAGGACGAATTCGACACGGAGAAAGCGGAGTTCCGCAAGATCAACGAGGGCGAGTTCGTGGTCGACGGCGGGCTCGGGCTCTATGAGTTGCGCGACCTGGCTGATATCGAGGTGGAGAACAGCGATGTCAGTACCGTGGGCGGTTACGTGACGCATCTGCTCGGCCATCTCCCGAAACAAGGCGAGCAGGTGCCGATCGAGGACTACATCGTGACCGTCTCCCAGACGGACGGCCGGCGGATCGGCCAGCTCCATTTCAAGAAGATGGCCGATGACGACGGCCAGACGGAATAGCGGCTGCCCTAGAAGCGCGAGAAATTCGCGACCACGTTGATCCCGCCGGCAGCCGGCTGCCCGTTCTCGTAGGCGGGTGTGAACTGCGCCTGCCGGACCGCATTATTCAGCAGGTCGCCGAGGCCGCTTCCCTTGGGGTTCTCCGAAATTCCGGAAGTGCCGGTGATCGTCCCCTTCGCGTCGACGCTCACCACCGCTTCCGCTTTCCCAGCGACGAGGATGCCTCGGGTCAGCGTCCGGAGCGTGCTCTCTATCGTTCGGCGTAGGCCGCCGATTAATTGCGGCTGGATGTAATTGGCCATTTTGCCGACCCGGTCGCGGTCCTGTGTCGCGAGCGAGACGACGATCACTTCCTCGCCGTTCTGATGGAGAAAAAGGACCGTGCCGCCGAGATAAACGCGGACCGGTTTGCCATCCACCGTCGCCGGCTTGAAATGCCCCCAATCGAGCGCGCTCTGCACCACCTCGCGGAAGGCGTCATGGTTCGCGATCAGCGCATGGATCGTCTCGACCGCGCCGCCGTCGGTCACGTCGCAGTAGAACTGGACCGCGCCGTCAAGCTTGGCCGCGGCCGGGTCTTTCGGGAAATGGAGATAGTGCGTGATCGAGTCGGGACCCTGCTGGACGAGCGCCGGCGTGACTGCGCCGGTGATGGGCGGCGCGATCGGCGCGAGGGTGGGCGCGGCGGCCTCGGCAGGGGTGGGGGAGGTGGCCGGAGCGGCCGTTTCGGTTTTCTTATTGCAGGCCGGAAGCGCGCTCCAGAGAAGGACAAAGAGCAGAAGCGCAACGCGGCGAACGGAGAAATTTTCCATGGTCAAGCTCGCTGGAAGTAACCTCTGCCGTTGTTTTGCGCAAGTCAGTCGGCCGGCGCTGCACGCGAAAAAAAGCACTACCCAACTGCGGGAAGCGGCCCGACATTTCGGCCTTATGGCATATGAATTACCCAAACTACCCTACCCGAACGACGCCTTGGAGCCGCACATCGATGCGAAGACGATGGAGATCCATCACGACAAGCATCATCAGGCTTACATTACCAATTTGAACAAGGCGATCGAGGGCAAACCGGAGCTCGAAGGCAAGTCGATCGAAGAACTCATCAGCAACCTGAACGCGGTCCCGGAAGACATTCGCACTGCCGTGCGCAACAACGGCGGCGGGCACGCCAACCACTCGTTCTTCTGGCAAATCATGGGCCCGAACGCCGGTGGCGAACCGAGCGGCAAACTAGCCGACGACATCAAGTCGACCTTCGGCAGCTTTGACGCCTTCAAGGAAAAACTGGCGGACGCGGGCGTGAAACGTTTCGGGAGCGGCTGGGCCTGGCTGATCAAGAACAAGAGCGGCAAACTCGAGATCGTCTCGACCGCGAACCAGGACAGCCCGTTGATGGATGGGAACACGCCGGTCCTCGGGGTCGACGTCTGGGAGCACGCTTATTATTTGAACTACCAGAATCGCCGCCCGGATTATCTCAAGGCCTGGTGGAACACGGTCAACTGGACCGAGGTCGCGAAGCGCTACGAGAAGTAGCCGGAAGCAATTCAAGCTGGAACTCGCAAGAGGCGCGCTGCATGGTCGGCGCGCCTCTTTTTTGCGTCTGGCGGGAACGCCGAGTGATTCTATGTTGGCACCCGTGATGAATCGAGCACTTGCCGTTCTTTTGATTCTCACCGCCGGGCTGGCGCCAATCCCAAGCGCGCCGGCGCAGGACTCGGATGCCTTTGCCGGGGTCGATTTGCTTTACCCGGAATTCGCCCACTCGCAGGAGGATCTCGCGGCCGCGATCAAGAGCCGCGATTACCGCTTCATCGCCGTCGATCGCCGTCGGCGCGACATCCCCGGGGTTGAGCGCGGGCGGATGGTCCAGATCCACGGGACCAAGGTGATCCGGCAGCGCTTCCGCATCTTCGCCACGCAATCGCAGAACTTCAGCTTCGCGCTCCGCGCGCGCGGCTACGCCGACGAATACAACCGGGCCCTGCTCCGTTTTCTCCAGCAGCGGGACCGCAAAAAGTGACGCCTCTTTCGTCGAGCAACGCGCGGCTCCTCGCCCACACGCCAGATCATCTGCGCGCCTTGCTCGGGGTGGCCGGTGATTACGAAGAGCAATTCGGGATCCGCGTCGCCGACGGCGTGAAGGAATTCCTCGCCAGCGCGGAAGTGTCGGAGGCCTTCCTGGAGCGGTTGCGCGAAGCGAAGTCGCCCGATTCCTGGCGGGACGGCTTCGGGATCGTGCTTGTGGCGGAGGAGCGCCTCATTGGAGTCTGCAGTTTTAACGGCCCGCCCGACGCGAAAGGCGGGGTGGAAATTTCCTACGCAATCGTGCCGGAATACGCCGGCCGCGGCTATGCCACGGAAGCGGCCCGCCTGCTCATTGCGCACGCTTTCGGGAGCGGCCAGGTGCAAACGGTCTGCGCCCACACCCCCCCCGTGGCTGGCGCTTCAACGCGCATTCTCGAGAAGTGCGGTTTCCACAATGGTGGCGAGATCGTGGATCCGGTCGATGGTCCGGTCTGGCGCTGGGAATTGAAAAACCAAGCCTAACGAATGCCGAAGTTCACGATCAGTTTCATCGATGGCCAGGAGCCGGGCCCGCTCGTTCCGCTTTTTGCAAGACAGATGCAGGAGCACGCGGTGCAGAGCGCGCCCGCAGTCCTGCGCGCGGCGCTCGAGCTTCTCCGCAACCATCCCGAGCAGGGCTTCGTCCTCGCCGCGACTGCTGCTGATGACGCCTGCATCGGCGTCGCCTACGCGGCCCGCATCCTTAGCCTGGAGCACGGCGGCTGGAGCGGCTGGCTGGAGGAGCTCTACATCCTGCCGGAATGGCGCGGGCAAGGCGCGGGCTCGCAGTTGCTCGCAGCCGTCATCGCCGGCGCGTGCGAACGCGGTTGGGCCGCGCTTGATCTCGAGGTCGACAGCAATCATCAGCGCGTCATCCCGCTCTACACCCGCCATCTTTTCGAACCGGTGCATCGCACGCGGTTCGTTCGCCGCTTTCGCCGGATCGCCGATGCCGGCGGAAAAATGCTGGCCTCCGCCGACCCACAATGATCTTCTGAAGTCCTCTTATTTGCATGGAAACACTGGATCATCTTTTCGAAAAAAACCGCGCCTGGGCCGGGCGCATCCGGCAGCAGGACCCGGAGTTCTTCGTCAAGCTCTCGCGTCAGCAATCGCCCGCCCATCTTTGGATCGGGTGCGCTGACAGCCGCGTGCCGGCTAACGAGATCGTCGATCTTTCCCCGGGCGAACTTTTCGTCCATCGCAACGTCGCCAACATCGTCGTGCACACCGACCTGAATTGCCTCTCGGTCATGCAATTTGCGGTCGACATGCTGAAGGTGCGGCACATCATCGTCTGCGGGCATTACGGCTGCAGCGGCGTGGGCGCGGCGCTCCGGCGCGATCGGCTCGGCTTGAGCGACAACTGGCTGCGCCATGTCCAGGACGTGAGGCAAAAACACGAGAGCCTGGTGGCGAGCGCGGGGAGCGAGCTGGAAGCGGCCAACCGCCTCTGCGAGCTCAACGTCATCGAGCAGGTGGCCAATGTTTGCCAGACCACGATCGCGCTCGACGCCTGGGAGCGCGGGCAGGAGCTGACCGTGCACGGCTGGATTTACGGCCTGCAAGACGGACTTCTGCGCGACCTGAAAGTCAGCATCGCCGGAGCGGAAGCAACCGCGTCGGTCTGCGACGCCGCCGTCGCCGGGCTCGCCTAACGAGACTCAGTTATCGAGCTGGTATGCCTCGACCAGGGCCACGCCGGTCGCGGAGATTCCCGCTTCCTGGTCGCTCCGCCAGTCGTCCTTCAAGAAGGGCGCCGTTGTTGTCGTGCAAATCTAACATCGGGTCGCCCAGCGTTCCGGCGAGCGGGAGCGATGGGCCGAGCGCGCGAATGATCACGTTCGAATCCGCGCCGTTGAGGAACAGGCCGCCGATCATCACGTTGTCGCCCTGGTTCACGAAGCCGCGGGTCGAGATGTTTTGCAGCACCGACCCGGCCGTATCGCTGATATCGTAAACCTCGACCAACCCGACGCCGGTACCGCTGCCCGCCCCGCGCACAACCGCGGTGTAGGCGCCGGGATTGAGGGTCGCGACAATGGTCGATTCGTTTTCGTTAGGCGGGGCCAGGCCGGTCGCTTCGATCGCGGTTTGCTGGGTTCGTTTCCAGTCGTCATTCGTCAGGACGGAGCCGTCGGCGAGATGGAATTCCAGGACCGGATCAGCCAGCGCGTCCGTCACGCCCGCGCTCGTGAGCGAAGGGCCGATCGCGCGCAGCAGCACTTTCTTAGGCACGGTCCCGGTGACGATGAATCCGCCGATCAGCACGTTGTCGTTCCTCAGGACCTGCATCCGGGTGGAGATGTTCGCCAGCTGCGGCGGCACAGTGGCGGCGGCGGCGACTTCGAGCGTCCACGAGGGGTGCGCGGTGAGATTACCCAGGGTCGTTGCGCACCAGCGCGGTCTCGTCCTGCAGATCGAGCCGGAGGAGATGCGGCCCCGCCGCCAGCGCCGCGCCGTGCACGGTCAGTGTGGTCCTGGTTGCACCGGGCACGGCAACGTCGTCCAGAAACCACTGGGCCGAGACGGTGGGCGCCGCTGATTGCAGCGCGGTGACGCTGAAGCCTTTCGTTTCCGCGGTGGTGAGCGGAATGGATTCATCCGGCTCGGGCGAAGCCGAATCGACGAGCGAGAGGCGGCGATAAATATTGACGACCAGCGACTCGGCGCAGACTTCGCAAAACGGCACGCCCAGGTCGCGCATCTTGCAGTTCAGCTTCGGCCGGTACCAGCCCCGCGCGTTGTAGTTTGCACCCTCGAAAAGGCCGATCACCGCTCCGTTGCCGGGAGTCTCTGGGGTTGGGATAAACATGCTCGCGAGAATCCAGTCGTGCCAGCGAATGAAATTGCGATTCGTTTCCTGGGTGGAGTTTGGCGCCTCGAATGGCGTGACCGGGGCCGGATCCTCATACTCATCCGCCAGCACCCCGAGGCTGTGGCCGCTCTCGTGGAGCGTCACCTCCGCGGCCGCGGCATTGACCGAGACGACCGCAGGAGTCCCGCCCCCCGAGCCGCCGTACGCGGTGTCGTTCACGACCAGCAGCGCCTGGTCGTAGTCCGGCAGATACTGGGCGAGAAGCGCGTCCACCTTGCCCTCGCCATTTTCGTAACTGCCATCGAATTCGTTAGGCGGAATGGTCAGGAACCGGGCCAAACCCCCGCTGTCGTAGGAGCTGTTGAAATAGGTGTTCGCGAATTGCTGGAGCGAAGGATGATCGGACCCGGACTCGGGGAGGCGACGGCAATAGTGAGACGTTGAGGTAGGGCGCGTAATCCCAATAAGGCGACGTGTTCAGGAAAGCGTTCATCGCCGCGACCGCATCGGCCGGGAATTTGGTCGCTCAATTCCGCGCTCGTGTAGCCCTCGGAAAGGATGACGAGGTTGAGGCGATTCTCGCGCGGATCTGCTCGAGGACCGGGCTTTGCGCGAGCAGCGCGCCCGGGAGCAGCGCCAGGATTAGGAGACCAAGCGCGCCGTGCGATCGTGCCCGCTTCATGGCTGCCGGAGCGGAATGGTCGCGAGCAACTGCGCGCTGGCCGCAACCCCGGCGCCGGCTGCGAGACGCTGGAGGCGCAGAGCAGGCCAAAGCGGAAAATCGGGGAAGGACTTTCAGTGGGGAAGGAAGAAAAGTCGGGGCGTGCACGGGACTTCGGATGCGGGAAACACGTTTCACCGGGTCGACCGGGGCTAACCAGCCAAAACCCCGCGTTCCTCGGTCCCGGCCCCCGTTGACCATCCCCGGGCACGCCCGCATAGTGTGCCCCTTCATGTCGATCGAGCTGACCCGCAACTTCTGCATCATCGCGCACATCGATCACGGCAAGACGACCTTGTCGGATCGTTTGCTCGAGACGACCGGCACGATCCACGCCCGCGAAAAACAGGACCAGCTGCTCGATTCGATGGACCTGGAACGAGAACGCGGGATCACGATCAAGGCGCACCCGGTCGCGATGCGCTACACCGCGAAGGACGGCAAGGATTACGCGCTCAACCTCCTCGACACGCCGGGCCACGTCGATTTCGCCTACGAAGTCTCGCGCAGCCTCGCGGCCTGCGAAGGCGCGCTTCTCATTATCGATGCCGCGCAGGGCGTGGAAGCGCAAACCGTGGCCAACGTCCACCTCGCCCACAAGCAGGGCCTCACGATCGTGCCGGTGATCAACAAAATCGATTTGCCTAACGCCGACCTCCCGAGCGTGCACAAACAGCTCGAGGAAATCCTCGCCATCCCGGCCGAGGAAGCGATCGATTGCAGCGCAAAAATGGGCATCGGGATCGAGGAAATCCTCGAGGCCGTCGTCCATCGCATCCCGCCGCCGCCCCAGCCGGCCGACGAAGTGCTGCGCGCGCTCGTCTTCGATTCCGTTTTCGATATCTACCGCGGCGTGGTCGCGTATGTCCGCGTTTTTTCTGGCAAAGTGGAAGCCGACCAGCAGATCAAGGTGATGAGCACCGACGCCCGCTACGAGGTGAAGGAAGTCGGCGTGTTCACGCCGAAGCTGTTCGCGCAGGATCGGCTGAGCGCGGGCGATGTGGGCTACATCATCGCGAATATCAAAACCACCTCAGAGCTGAAAATCGGCGACACCATTACCGATCTCCGGCATCCGGCGAAGATTCCGCTACCCGGTTTCCAGGAGATCCATCCGATGGTCTTCAGCGGTCTTTATCCGATCAATACGGCCGACTTCGAGCACTTGAAAACCGCCATCGGCAAGCTGCGGATGAACGATTCCGC
>JBBSLW010000031.1:0-19876 GCA_038233495.1 Chthoniobacterales bacterium
ACGAATTCGCAACCCGCCGAGCGTGAGTTCGAGAAGCGCGGACTCTTCCGGGTTGCGAACGAGCAGATTCGCGACCCGCGCGGCAAACGAATCGAGCGCGCCGCCGACCGAGACTCCCGCGCTCCGCCAGCGCGCGCGCCCGAGATCCTGCACGCTCGTAAGCAGGCCGGCTCGCACGATCGTTATTGCGGCCATCGCTCGAATTCCTCCCGCGTGATTGCGACGAAACGCAGTCGATCGCCCGGCGTGAAAAGCGCGGGAGCCTCGCGGTCGACCTCGAAAAGTCGTAGCGGCGTCCGACCGATGATGTTCCATCCGCCGGGCGAGCGAAGCGGATAGATTCCGGCCTGGCAACCAGCGATCGCAACCGAGCCGGCTGGCAGGCTCGTGCGCGGCGTGGCCCGTCGCGGGGTCGCGAGCTCTGCGGGCAAACCGCTCAGATACGGAAAGCCAGACGTGAAGCCGACGCAGCGCACCACGTAAGCGGCGGCGGAATGCCGCGCCACGAGTTCGTTAGGCGGAAGAGCGCAATGTTCCGCCACGGTCTCGAGATCGAGCGCAAACTCCGGATCGTAACAGACCGGCACCTCGCGCGTGCGCAGGGCGCGTGCGGTCGCCGGGCCGAGCGACCGCCGTCGCAAGGCGCGCGGGATCATTTTCAAACAGGGGGCGAGATGCTCGGGCGAGCGGAGGAAAACCGCCACGCTGGCAAAGGCCGGCGCGATCTCGACCACGCCGGGGAGTTGGGCCGCGGCCAGGCGACGCGCCGTGGCCAGGACCTCGCCTAACGAGTCGCCGACCCGGACGATGAGCGCCGAATCGCCCAGCGTTACGATTTCCACAGGCACAGCGGAGTTTGCCCGCCGGCCGCTCGATTGCAAAGTGCGATCCGGTCAGAAGTGGAAGGTCAGCCCGCTCACGAGATGATGAGTGATGGGCGTCACTTCGATCGAGCCGCGCGGGATCTCGAGCGAGTCGAGATTCGCGTAGGTAAATTTGTATTCGAACATCAGCCCCCAGTGCCGCGACAACGCCACGTTGAGGCCGGCCAGCCCCTCGAGGCCCGGGCCGTGCACCTGATATTCCTCGTGGAAAGTGCCGTTCACATTCGACTCGACGTGCGGGATGGCGAGGCCGAGCCCGACCCCGGCATAAGGCTGGAGATGCCCGAGAAAATCCTCGCCCTGCCGGCCGGGGAACCAGCGATAAACGACATCGCCGAGCGCGTAGTTGAGCCCGTGCGAAAGGCTGAACGACTTGATCGTGTTCGCGATGCGCTCGTTGCCGTTCACGCTGGCGCCGTTGCGGCGCCCGGTCACGCGCACCGTGTCGCCGGTCTCGGCGTACAGCTTCATGTGGAAAAATTCCGCGCCAAAACCCCAGTGCGAGTTTTCGCTAGGGAACCAAAGGGCGCGCGCGCCATAGTAGGGCGGGGTAGAAAAATCGCGGCCCTCGAAAGAGACGCTGTGGAAGGTCAGATCCGTGCCGCCGTTTTGCCGCAGCTTAAGGTCACTCTCCTGACTGAGCGCGACGCCGGTGAAAATCGAAACTTGCACCTCGGCCCGTGCGGCCGCGCCGAGGAGGCAAAAGAAAATTCCGCCGCAGATCACTGTCGCGGCCGGAGAAAGAAACCGCAGGAGAAACCGCCCGAGATTTATCATCACGCAATCCTACCGCGTTAGGTTCGAGCTCCGGATGGCAAAGGTTTATAGGCGAGGAATGCGATCACTCCGAGAGCGATCGATTGGAGCAGGCCGCTCCCGATCCACTTGCGAGCGATCGGCGGCGGCAGCGGCGAAACGACATAGGTGATGATGGTGGTTGCCTGCACCAGCAGACCGAGAAGCAAACCATAGCCGCAGGCGAGCGCAAAATTGCCGCGCGGGGCAAAGCCCAGAGCCCAGAGGGTGACGAAGGCGATCGTGGCGAGCAATTGCGCGGTCAGCAGCCACGGGAAACGGGCCGTCATTTCCGCCTCGGGCCGCCAGAGCTCGCTCGTCGCCTTGTAATCCGGCGCGAGCGAGACGCCGTGGATCAAAAAGTCCGTCGCAAAGACGAAGAGAAATCCGACCACGATCGCGACGATCAAACGCGGGAAGTTCATCGGCCCAGACCAACGAGCGGGCGAAAAACTGGCGAAAAATTTTTCCGGCCAATCTAGCGCGGGAGCGGTTGCTCGAGATTAGCCAGGGCGTAGGCGAGGACGGCATTGATCGCTGCATTCTCGGCCAGCTCGCGCGGCACGATTTTGTCGAGGGTGTCGGCCGCAGTGTGGTGGTAGTTGAAATAGAAGCGGCTGTCCTGGATCGGGCTGAAATTGGGAACGCCACGCTCGGCCAGCGGGTTGATGTCCGCGCCCACTTCTTCGCGCGACTGGACGAGGCCGGCACCAGCAGCGCTCAACACCTTCGCGACCGGCTGGAGAAAATCTTTCAGCTCCGCTTTCCCGGCGAAATAAATGCCGAGGGGATGTCCCGCGCCGCCGTCCGTCTCGATCGCGGCGAAATGATAAGCCACCTCCGCGGCATGTTCCTTGGCGTAGGTTTTCCCGCCCATCAGGCCGTTCTCTTCGTTCATCCAGGCGACGACACGGATGGTGCGACGCGGACGAAGCTCGAGTTGCCTAACGAGATGGGCCGCCTCCATCGCCACGGCCACGCCCGCGCCGTCGTCAATCGCGCCCGTTCCCAGGTCCCAGGAATCGAGGTGGCCGGAGACAATCACGACCTGTTCTGGAAGCTCCGTGCCTTTCAGGTCGCCGATCACGTTGTAGCTGACCGCGTCGGGAAGCTGCTCCGGGGTGAGGACGAGATGGAGGCGCACCGGACCCTGCAGCGCGAGGGCCGCAATCAGCTCCGCGTCCTCTTCCGTAATGGCGGCCGCGGGAATTTTCGGCGCGTCCTCGGCGTATTTCGTCATCCCGGTGTGCGGCAGGCGGTAAGCCGCGCCGCCGACCGAGCGGACGAGCGCGGCGACGGCGCCGAGACGCGCGGCCGCGCTCGGGGCGTCGCTCCGATAAACGACCGCTTCCCCATAGGCTTCGCCTCCGCGTCCTTGGGCAGCCATTTGTTTATCGAAAGCGTGGTTGAAAACGACGATTCGGCCATTGATCTTTTCCTTGCCCAACGAGTTCAACTCATCGAAGTCGCGCACCACCACGACATCCGCGGTCAGGCCCTCGGCCGGGGTGGCGACGCTGCTGCCGAGCGCAGTCAGGACGACCTTCTGCTTCGTGCCCGCAGCTTGCCCTGGATATTGCACGAGCGCGGCGGTCTCTTCTCCGCGCACCCAATGCGGCACCAACACCTTCTCGAGCTGCACCTCCAGCCCGAGCGCCTTGAGTTCGGCGGCGACATATTCGACCGCCTTCTGCGCCTGGGCCGAGCCGCTCAAGCGCGGGCCGATGTTGTTCGAAAGATGGGCCACCTGGCGGTAGGCGTAATCGCTCGCGAGCGCGGCCTCGCGTAGTTTTTGCAGGTCGGCCAAGGTCTGCGCCGAATAAAGGGCGGGGGTGGGCGAAGGCGAGGGACTGGGCGACGCCGGTTTCTCCGGAGTGGCCGGAACGGCCGCCCAGCCTAACGAGAGGCCGAGAAAGAGACCGCAGATGGTGAGCGCAGGGGCGGAAAAGGCTTTGGACATGTCGCACTTTGACGAGAAACGCCGCTATCACAATTCCTCCACCCGGGAAACGTGGGGATTCTGTCCCAGCCGGTTGGCGACGAGCCGGGTTCGGGCTAGTCTTGGTCCGGTTCGTTTTTATGCCTAACGACACTCTGGTCCAGCTCGATCTGCCCGTGCCCCGGCTGCGCAGCGGCAAGGTGCGCGAAGTCTTCGATCTCGGAGAGACATTGCTCTTCGTCGCGACCGATCGGCTCTCCGCCTTCGACGTGATTCTTCCCGACCCGATTCCGGGCAAGGGTGCGGTCCTTAACCAGATTTCTGCTTTCTGGTTCGAGCGGATGGACCAGGTAGAAAATCATTTCGTGACTCTGGAATTCGCGAAATTCCCAGCCGAGCTGCACCCTTTCCGGAGCCAGTTGGAAGGTCGCTCGATGATCGTGCGCCGGACCCAGCCGCTCCCGGTGGAATGCGTGGTCCGCGGATATCTGGCTGGCTCGGGCTGGAAAGATTACCGGGCGACGGGAGAAGTGTGCGGGCACAAACTTCCGGCCGGTCTGAAGCTGGCCGCGGAATTGCCGGAACCGATTTTCTCGCCCTCGACCAAGAACGAAGCCGGCCACGACCTGAACATCGACTGGGCGCAATGCTGCGCGCTGATCGGCGAGTCGGTCGCGGAACAAGTGCGCGAGCGCAGCCTGCAAATCTACCGGGCCGGGAAGGAACACGCCGCGCGCTGCGGGATCATCCTGGCGGACACGAAGTTCGAGTTTGGCCTAACGAACGATGAGCTGATCCTGATCGACGAATGCCTGACCCCGGATTCCTCGCGCTTCTGGCCGGCCGATAGCTACGCGCCGGGGAAGAGCCCGTCCAGCTTCGACAAGCAATTCGTACGCGACTACCTCGAGACGCTCGACTGGGACAAGACCGCGCCCGGTCCTTCCTTGCCTCACGAGGTGGTTGAAAAGACCGCAGCGAAATATCGCGAAGCGTTTCAGCGCCTGACCAATCGGGAATAGGGTAATTTCGCAACAATTTACCTGCTTAGGCCGTCCGGCAGTTTCGGCGAGCGATCGCAGTTCAGAAAACGGCATTTTAGGTGCCCCAGATGACACTTTCAAAATTGACCTTTTCATTCACCAGCAGGCATTGGCGGTATTCAGCGGATGCGCACTGACCGCGAAGTAATTGCCCCAAATTCCACGGTGTCGGAACTTGGTCTACTGACCGATGAAACATGCTTTCCAAGTCAACTTTCTGATTGTCGGCGCTCAGAACTGCGGCACGAAGGCGCTCGCGGCATTCCTCGCGCATCATCCGGAAATTTGTCATTCCCCAAAAAAGGAACTGCACTTTTTTGATTCGGCCGGATTCGACGATTTCGCCCCCTCGGAAAAAATCGCTTTCGAGTATCGACACACATTCGCCAATTGTGCCGGACAAGCCCTGGTCGGCGAATCAACTCCCAGATACCTGTTCCTGCCTCAGGTCGCCGAACGCATTTATCGCTACAATCCCGCGATCAAGTTGATCGTTATCTGCGCAATCCGACCGAGCGGTTTATTTCGCACTATCAGATGGCGGTGGGCCGCGGCCATGAAAACGCGTTCCATCTACGGCGCTTCTGCTCGATCGAATTTATGTCTTCTTCCGAAAGACCCGCTGGAAGAGCTCGTTTCGAGATCGCTCCTCTGTTGCGCGCGGTTTCTATCTCAAACAGATCTGGTTTACATCGAGAAAGTCAGGGAAGTCGTTGCGGCCTTCACCGGCATTGAATTGACGTGTGGCTATAATTTTGACGCGGACGCGCGGACGCGAGATTTCACGGCGGCGGAGCAGGTAATTATTAAAGCCGAACTCTACGAGACAGGCGCGATCGCAAAGTATGAGGAACTCCGGGAAGTGGCGGCTGCACCTTTCGCACAGATCTGAGTTTCCTGTAGTTTTTCGCGGAGCTTATTGTTGATTAGGTTCCCGCGTCGGCCCGGTCAAGGGTTTCGCCAGCTTTTCCAATCCCAGCAGGCCCCGGCTGCGTTCATGAACTTGTTGCGCGGGGATTCCGGCCCAGACCGTCCACGCCGGAAGATTGTGGCGAACGAGAGAGAGTGCGCCGACGACCGCTCCTTCTCCAAGCGTCGCGCCTGGCAGAACGACCGCGCCAGCACCGATGACTACATGCCGGCCGACATGAATCGGAGCCTGCAGCACATTCCGAAACTCATCTGCCACCGTCGGCCCTGTTAAATAATTCCCGCTCAGGTCATCACTGGCGGAAAGAAGCTTCGAGCCGTGCGAGATCCCGGCGAAATCATCAATTTGAATCCCGCCGCCACCGATCAGGCTGCAGTGCGCCGCGATGTGAATATGGCTCCCGAGGACGATTCCCCCGCCCGCGGAGAGGATGCAAAACGGATCGACTCTTACGTGATTACTAAGCTCCAGTCTCTCGGCGTCGATCAATACGACCGACTCGTGAATTCTGATCTCGTCGCCGCCGCAACGCACGCCGATACGCTCCAGCTCAATTCGTCCGATAAAATTGCCATTGCGGCTTTTCATTTTTTGCGGCCCTCGTCCCGGTATTGTTTGGTCCGCTCGCGGAAGTACCAATCGCGCGCTGCCTGATCGTAGGCAGGGTAATCGTAGAGGCTCAAGAGCGAGAGATGCCGGTGCCGGACGGTGGCCGCGATCCCCGTACTGTAGCCAGCCTCGGTAAAAGCATTATGCCATGAGCTATCCGTCAGGTGCCGGATCTTGAAAGCAAAGAGCTGCTCGACTGCGGCCGTGCGATAAATGACAAGGCGGCCGGGCGGATTTCTGCAAGTGGCGTCTGGAGTGATCACGCGACGTTCGTCTCGGCGCAGTTTTCTTTCTGGGCTGCTCGCTTTGATTAGGAAATCCAGCTGCGCAGCGGTGAGGTCGGGCACCAGCGCATGCGCCTTGTCTCGATCAATGAAATCGCTTTGATCGATGAGCGAACCGAGCATCGCCAACCGGGGATATTCTTCCATCAACTGGATGAACTCCGTCAGCCAGCACGGATCTTGTGGCAGGACCATGACGTCCGACTCCACCAGAACGAAATAAGGTCCCAGCAGGTCACGGTTTTGCTCGAGCAAAATCTCAACGAGATCGGGATCATTGTGTGCGCGCAGCATTGTCCGCTTGAACATGCCGCGCCGGGAAAACCCTTCGATCACCTCGTGGACCATCGGCTCGTCCGAGCCATTGTCACCGAAGACAAAGCAGTGGGGATGGACGGTGTACTTGCAGAGACTGTCCAAGCTGGCCCAGAGATAGAGGGCCCGGTTGCGCGAGATGATGAAGATCGGAATGGGCGGATTCATCTTGGGCTGGGTTCAGGCAAGCGAGTCGCCCAAACCGTCCGCGACCGCCGAAAAAAGAACCGACGCCTCAGATTCAGACAAATCGGAATAAACCGGCAGGCAGATCATTTTCGCGGAGAGTGTTCGGGCATGACGGCAATCATCGACCTTTTTTGTCTGCCGCCATTCTTCAAGACCGGTTCCGTAATAACGCCTCCCTTCGACACCGCGATCGTTCAGGGCGCGTAGGAAACGCTCGCTTTGGTCGACGGTCGGAAACAGAACCGGGAATGTCTGCCACGGCGCCGCCTTGGTGTCCGCCGGGAATTTCAAGCCTGGACATCCGGAAAAAATGCGAACGTATTCTTGCGCGATCGAACGGCGCACCGCAAGCAGCGCAGCCATTCCTTCCAAGACCTCGAGACCGATCGCTCCGCTAACTTCGGGAAGCTTCCCGTTGATGCCCCAACTTCCCGCGATGGCCGATCCCTGTTCGAGTCCGAAGTTGAGCGCGCGACGCAGAGCGCCAGCTTGATTCGCCCGCGAACGAATGAGGCCGCCTTCCCCGATCGCGAACACTTTGGTGGCGTGCATGGAATATACTTCGAGCGAGTGGCCATCCGGCAGCGCCTGAAGCGGCCCGCCCAGGCCGGCGGCGTTATCGATCACGACGGGAATGCCCGCGCGCTGGCAAATATCGAAATGTTCACGGAAGTCCTGTGCCAGCCCGAAAGGCGCGACCAGCATGACCGCCGCATAACGTTCCGTCCGCAGTGCGCGCTCCAGATTTTCCGGGGCCATTGCCCACGTTTCAGGGGAGACGTCCAGCATGGCCGGCACGTTGCCAGCCATCACGATCGCCGCCGGCGTGGCCGGAAAGGTGAACGCGGGAAACAAAATCGCACCCCGCGCGTCGAGCGCGATGAGCGCCGCCGCCAGCCCAGCAGTACAACTGCTCGCCGTCGTCATCACTTCGCCTTCCCGACAGAAAGAGCGGGTCAGCGCCGCCTCAAACTCCCGTACGACCGGCCCGAAATTAGTGAACCATTTTGCCTCGTAACTCGGCGCAAGGCGAGGCGTCCATTGCGCCGGTGCAGGGAAGACCGGCCGAATGTAAGGAAATCTGAAATTCAAGTCGGTTCGGGAGATTCTTCCGCGCACTCTTGGTCGCGGCTGTCCGCTAGTTTAACAGATCTTTGACCAGCCCTTTTTCTTCTTTCAACTCGTTGACCGAGGCGTCGATTTTGGCGCGGCTGAATTCGTTGATCGGAACGTCCTGGACGATTTTCCACTGGTTGCCTTTCGCCCGGATCGGGAAGGAGCTGATGAGACCTTCCTCTACTCCGTAACTGCCGTCAGAGCAGACTGCGACGCTCGTCCAATCGTCCTTCGGAGTCTTGCTTGTCAGGCTCCCCACCGTGTCGATGATGGCGTTGGCCGCGGAAGCGGCGGAGGAGGAACCGCGCGCTTTAATAATGGCGGCGCCGCGCTGTTGCACCGTCGGGATGAAGGTTTCTTTCAACCAATTCTCGTCGGCAATGACCTGGTCGGCGTTTTCCCCGGAAATCTTTGCATTATAAAAATCGGGATATTGGGTGGCGGAGTGGTTGCCCCAGATGGTCATGTTCGTGACCTCGGTCACCTCAACGCCGGCTTTCTGCGCGAGTTGGGCTTTGCCGCGGTTTTCGTCGAGGCGGGTCATGGCAAACCAGCGGTCGCGCGGAATCGATTTAGCGTTGTTCATCGCGATCAGGCAATTGGTGTTGCAGGGGTTGCCGACCACGAGGACGCGGATGTCGGAAGCGGCGTTTTTCTCAATCGCCTGGCCCTGGCCGATGAAGATCTTGCCGTTAATGCCTAACAAATCGCCTCGTTCCATCCCGGCCTTGCGCGGGATGCTCCCGACGAGGAGCGCCCAGTTCACGTCCTTGAAGCCTTCGTCGAGATCGGCAGTCGGAGTAATCCCCTTGAGAAGGGGAAAAGCGCAGTCGTGCAATTCCATGACCACGCCCTCGAGCGCGCCGAGCGCGGGCGGGATTTCGATGAGCGAGAGGTGGACCGGCTGGTCGGGGCCAAACATCGAGCCCGACGCGATGCGAAAGAGAAGCGAGTATCCGATCTGACCAGCCGCGCCAGTGACGGCGACTTTGATGGGTGAATTCATGCTGATTCTTTAGCCACAGATGAACACAGATGAAACACAGATTTTTCAGGAAGGGCCCTGGCCCTCTCCCTTATCTGTGAAAATCTGTGTTCATCCGTGGCTAAATTCTCCCCGTCTTTTCCAGGAGCTGGCGGACAATTTGCAACTGACGCTTGAGCGCGCGGCCGTGGCCCAGTTTCGCCACGGTGGTGTGGAGACGGCGCGACCAGTTCGAATCGGCCGCCGTCCCGGGCACGTTGAAGCGGTCCTTGCGGCCGAGCAGGTCGGTGATCATGACGAGCGCGACCCAGGATTCGCTGGCAAAAAGCGCCTCGAAAATACGGGGGTAAAAATCGTGCAGGTAATCCGCGGACTCGTTAGGCAAAGGGATTCCGGCGAACTCCGCCATCTTCGAGAGATCGTGCCGGGCCTGCTCGGCGCTGGCCGATCCTCCCGCAGCCGCTTCATCCCAGAGGGCGCGCACCGGTTTGTGGTCGTGAGTGGCAAAGGTGGTAACCGAGATTCGCTCATAAGCGCTGCCGGGAATCGAGCGCTGGTCGGGATCATTTTCCCACTGCGGAATCTTGAAGCCGGCGATGCCTAACGATCGCAGATTGGGACGAACGTAGTCGGGCACGGTGCCGAGATCCTCGCCGATAATCCGGGTCGCGCCGGCCTCCTCGATGACGACACGCAAATACTCTTCTCCGTCGCGGCGGTTGCGCTCGCAGTTCTCCCCACTCTCGTCATCGCGGGGCGCAAAATGCGGCACGCGACCTCCGGTCCGCGCAAGCATTTCCTCCCAGGACAAGGGCAGAAACTCCGCGTTCTCCTGCGGCCGCCAGGGGAAAGCGTAGATGCGATAAAAACCGAGAATATGATCGATGCGGAAGAGGTGGAAGATCTCACGGACCCCGCGGACACGTTGGCGCCACCAATCGAAATGATGTTCGCGCATGGCATCCCAACGGTAGAGCGGGATGCCCCAGTTCTGGCCCCATTTCTGGGTGAAGACGTCATCCTTAAAATAGGGCTCAGGCGGAGCGCCGCAGGACCATTCGAGCGCGAAGCGATCGGGATGAGCGAAGACATCCGCGCTGTAGTAGCTGACGCCAAAGGGAATGTCGCCCATGAGGGCAACGCCTCGGCTCTCGGCGTAGGCTTTTACTGCGCACCATTGCTGGTGCGCGATCCATTGCACGTAATTATGAAACGCGCGGCGTTCCTGCAGCGGAACAGACTCTTCTTTGCCTAACGACTCGAACCAGCGGCGCGCGGCGCCGATTTCGGCCTGTTCCGCCGGCCAGGTGTCCCACATTTCGCGTTCGCCGTTCAGCTCCATCAGGACGCGGAAGAGGGTGTAATCAGCCAGCCACGATTTTTCGCTTTCGCAGAACGCGGCGAAGGCGCTGCCGCCTCCGGCACGCTTGAGAAAAGCTGCGAAGGAGCGCTCGAGCAGCTTCTTCTTGAGCGGCTTGACGATTTCGTAATTCACGTTCCCGCGGCGGAGCGCCTTGAGATCGACGCCCGCCGTGACTTCCTCGTAAGCGGACTCGGATAAATCTTCTGGGGTGCCGGGCGCGAGATGAAGCGTGGTCGGATCGATCGCGCGCGAGCTGATCGCGTTGTAGGGGCTGTTGTCGCCGCCGGTTTCGTTGATCGGCAGGAGCTGCACGAGTTTGAACCCGACGCTGCGCGACCAATCGATAAACTGTCGCAGGGCCGCGACATCGCCGATCCCGAGATCGTCTTCCGTCCGGAGAGCGAAGAGCGGGGCGAGAACGCCGGCAATGCGATCGTTAGGAGAAAGATTCATTAGCCACGGATTGACACGGATGAAACACGGATTAGAAAACAAGCCGTTTGTGCGTCATGCTGGTGCGTCCAAAGTTCAGGAGCAGGCCGACTTTTATGCCAGTAGCTTTTAGTTCGTTTAGCAATTGGGCTTCACTGCGTTTGTCATACTCCGGAGCGGTTTTAATTTCGATGACAACGCTGCCGTCGACAATTAAGTCAGCGTCGTAGTCGCCGACAATGACGCCTTTGTAGAGGACCTGAATTCGCTTTTCGATTTCCGCCGTGGCGCCGCGCCGGACGAGCTCGACCTGGAGTGCACGTTGATAAACGCGCTCCAAGAAACCATAGCCAAGCTGTTGATGGACTTCGAAAGCGGCGCCAATGATCTTTTCCGTCGTCTCGCGGTGAACCAAGTGGATCGGATGTAATTCGTCTGCGTCCGTGTTTCATCCGTGTCAATCCGTGGCGACAAATCAACCCCGCCGGACGTTCCAATCCTCGACTAGCGAGGTCGGGATTTCCTTCAGGAAACGCGAGGGGCGCTGGAACATGTCGCCGTAGCCGGCGTTGAGCCGCATGTGCGGGTAGGTGAGGTAGAGCTCGTCCCGCGCCCGCGTGACCGCGACGTAGAAGAGGCGCCGTTCTTCCTCGATCGCCTCGCGCGTCTCGAGAGAGCGCGTGCTTGGGAACATCCCGTCGGTCAGCCAGATGACGAAGACGGAATGGAACTCGAGCCCTTTCGCCTGGTGGACGGAAGAGAGGTTGACCGCCTCGTTTTCACCCGCCTGGTTGACCGCGGGCTCGGCGTCGACATTGCTGATGAGCGCGAGCTGGGAAAGAAACTCGTGGATGTCCTTGAACTGGCGGGCGAAGCCGGCGAGCTGGTTGAGGTCTTCCTTGCGCAGCTCGTAGTTGGCGAAATTGGCCTTCGCGTAGTCGTCGTAGATCGCCTCGACGATCGCCATGATCATCTCGGTCGGCCGGCTCGGCTGCCCGTTAGGCGCGATTTCGTCTAGGGTATCGGCGAGTTGTTCCCATGATTTCCTGGAACGCGCGCCGACCGACATCGGCTTGAGGCGTCCGCTCCAGCTCGTGATGGCGGCGTTCTTGTCGAGCGACTCGTTCCAGCTTGTCCAAAGATTCTCGGCGCTCTTGCCGCCGATGCCGGGGAGGAGCCGGGCCATGCGCTTGAAAGCGACTTCATCGCGCGGATTGGCCACGAAACGAATGAAAGCGGCTACGTCCTTGATGTGGGCCTGCTCGAAGAAACGAATCCCGCTCGTGATCTGGTAGGGGATGCCGCGGCGAGAGAGCTCGAGCTGCAACTCGATCGCGTGATAATGCGCGCGGTAAAGGACCGCGATGTCATTCAGCTCGATCCCTTCGTCGCGCAGCTCGAGGATGCGCTGGGCGATGAAGCGCGCCTGCTCGCCGCCATCGTTCAGGGCGACCAGGGCGGGCTTCGCGGAGTTCGTTAGGCGAGTGGCGCTGAGGTTTTTCCGGAACTGCTGGACGTTGGCCGCGATCGAGGCGTTCGCGACCTGCAGGATCTCGGGCACGCTTCGGTAGTTCAGCTCAATCTTGAAGACCTGCGCATTCGGGTAGCGGCGGGGGAAGGCGAGGATGTTCTGGAAGTTCGCGCCGCGCCAGGAATAGATCGATTGCGCGTCGTCGCCCACCACCATCACGTTCTGGTGCTCAGCCGCGAGCAGGTCGATCAGGTCGGCCTGGATCTTGTTCGTGTCCTGATATTCGTCGACCAGGATGAACTGGAATTGCCGCCGGTAAAAGGCTGCGATCTCCTCGTGTTCCTTCAGCATCCGGAGCGTCTTCTCGAGCAGGTCGTCGAAGTCCATCGAGTTGGTCGATTTCTTCCGGCGCTCATAGCGCGCGTGCACGTCCTTGATCTGCTCGATGAGGGGGAGGAAATAGGGAAACTTTTCCGCCAGCAACTCCTCCATCGTGCGCTCGGTGTTGACCACAAAACTGAAGATGTCCGCAAGCACATCGCCTTTCGGAAAACGGATCTCCTTCGGGTCGATCCCGGCTCCGGCCACGACGGAGTTGAGCAGATCCTTCTGGTCCTCGCGGTCCATGATGGTGAAGCCGCTGGTGTAGCCGAGCGCGCTTCCGTGCCGGCGCAATATCCGGTTGCCGATGGAATGGAAGGTCCCGCCCCAGAGTCCGCTCGCGTCGACCGGGAGCAGGTTGGCGACGCGGTCGAGCATCTGGCGCGCGGCTTTGTTGGTGAAAGTGAGGAGGAGAATGTTGCGCGGATCCACGCCGTTCTCGAGCAGGTAGGCGACGCGGTAGGTAAGGGTGCGGGTCTTGCCCGAGCCGGCCCCGGCGATGACGAGCAACGGCCCGGGCGAGGCGGTCACGGCCGCATACTGCTGCTCGTTCAGCTCGGCTGGGTAATCGATGCTGATCGTCGCCGCGGAGGGGGCGTGCCGGAGCGTATATTCGCGGGACATTGGGGGGTTACGCTGGCGTCTCGCTCCCGGCACTTCAACGAAAAGTTTCGGGGGCGGGTGAGGCCGCTCGCGAGGTCGTTAGGGGGAAGCCTAAGAAAAAAAGAGGGCCTCGCGCTAAGTGGCAAGGTTACTGCTTAATACGATTATAGAAATTATGGCGGCAGTCCGCCGCTCCAGCTTTACTCGTATGAAAATCCTGAATCGCGATGGTGCCGAATTCCTCGTCATCGATGACGACCCAGCGATCACCAAGTTCCTCGCCGTCTACCTGAAGCAAAAAGGGCACACTTGCGCCGGCTTGACCGACGGTTACCAGACCGCTGCCTGGCTCGAGGCGCACGATTGCGAGGTCGTGGTGGTGGACCTGAACATGCCGAAGGTGGACGGCATCTCGCTCATCACCTACATCCGCGAGATTCAGCCGGATCTGCCGATCATTGTCTTCACCGGCATCGGCTACGAGGAAGGCAAAATGCACGCCGCGCTCCGGGCCGGCGCGAACGGTTACGTGAGCAAGAATCTGCCGGTCGAACAACTTTACTGCGTCCTCTCGCGCGTCCTCGCGACCTGCCGGCAACGCGCCCGGCGCGAAGCGATGACCCGCGGGCAGCCAATCCTGGCCGGCGCCGCCTAACGACGCGGCCGCGCGTCGCGCAGGAGTTCGCGCAAACCTTCGGGTGAGACCGTCTCGGCCCCGCAGGCGCTGGCCGTTTCCTGTTCCAGATAATCCCCGGTCGCGACGAGGAGCTGGAAGCGCTCCGCGTACTTGCTCGCCAGCCGCTCAATGATGGAGTCGGCCGTCTGCCCGACGCGGGAATAAAAAATCTGGATCTCGCCCGGCTCGGCCGCGTGCGAGACGAGCGGCCCGCGGCCATCGAAGACGACGACGACGCGGATTCCGCTCCAATCCTGGTAATCGCGCAGTTGCTTGATCAGGGCCTCCCGGGCGAGCGAGGTGCGGCGCTCATGGAGAGCGCGCAGCTCGGGCCAGGCAAAAATGATGCTATGGCCGTCGACGAGGAGGTATTGCGGCCGCACCCGGGATGATAGGATGGGCGCAGGGTGGGAATCAAATCTTCCCGCGGGAAAACCCGGGACGCGCTTCGCTCCGGGATGCGATCGCCGGGCTAGGCGGCGGGTGCGGCTTTTTTCGTGCGTCCCTTGGCCGCCGGGCGGCGAGGTGCTTTGGCCGCAAGGCGCTTACGTTCGACGTAGGCTTTGCGGCGCTTGCGTTTGACGGTGACCCGGTGTTGTTGACCCATGAGGCAGTTGCTATAGGCCGGAAGGGCGTGCGGCGCAATTTGGAATCGCGGCCGGCCGGGGTGACGCGGTTTTTTTTGGCCCTGCGAAAAACCGTGAAATCGAGGTTGCTATCGGTTGCCACTCCCGAATACAAACACTCCCGCACCGCCGTTTTTTACCTGAGCCTCGCGCCGCCATGCCCAAGATTATCATCGGAATTTCCATCGCGCTGATGGGCTTGTCGCTCGTCTTTGGATACCTGAACACGAACAAGGTCAAAACGCTGCAGGGCGATCTCGCGAACACTACGTCGGCCCGCGATCTCGCGACGCGCGCCCGGGCCGCGAGCGAAAAGAAATTGAAGACGCGCGAAACCGAATTCACGGCCGCGAAGAGCAAGATGACGGAAGCGGAAGCGAAGGCGAGCAGCGCGGAAGCGGAACTGAGCAAGGCGCAAAACGACAAGGCGGAACTCGAAGCCAAGCTGCAGGCGAGCGAAGCCCAGATCGGCGACCTGCAGAAACGCGTCGCCGACGCCACCGTGGGCGGGGAACCAGGGTCGGGAGAAGGCGGTGTTTCGCCTAACGAGATGAAAGCGATGCTGGACGAGACCAGGCAGCAACTCCTCGTGGCCGAGCAGGAAAAGAACACTCTGGCGGACAAGGTAAAAGCGGCCCAGGACCGGGTCGCGGCGATCGAGGAAGAAAAGAAACGGCGCGAATCGGGCAAAAATCCGCCCGGCGTTCACGGCACAGTTCTGGCCGTCAATCAGGCCTACAATTTCGTCGTGCTCAGCATGGGGGATCGACAGGGCGTGGTGCCCAACTCGGAGATGCTGATCTTGCGCCAGGGGGCGCTCATCGGCAAGATCCGGATCTCGTCAGTTGAACCGACCACTTCCATAGGCGATATCATCACCAACAGCTTGGCGCGCGGCGTCCAAGTGCAGCCCGGAGATACCGTCATTTATGCTGAAAGCACCAATTCGTAGCCGGTCGCAGACCTTCTGCCGGAGCCTCGCTCTGCTCGCCCTCGTGGCCGGCCTTTTCTCCTCCTGCGCGACTCAGCCCAAGCGCACTGCGCTGATCAATGATCCCGATTCGCAGGGCGAATCCAACATTCCCTGGAACAAGCCCGCCAAGTGGGAGAGCGGCGCGAATGTGCCGGGTGGAATTGGCGGCGGCGGCGGCGCTCCCCTCGGGGGCAATATCAGCAACTGATTTCGGCTCGCGGCCGATCGCTCTTTAAATCCAGAAGCCCGCGGGGATGACCGCGTCTTTCGGCACGACCACGATCCCGTCCCGGATGTAATAGTTAGGCGCGTCGAGGTTCGATTGCTTGCCTTCCGGCGTGATCACGACCCCGTCGCCGATCCGCGCGTTCTTGTCGATGATGGCGCGATCGATCACGCAATTACGGCCGATCCCGATCGGCGGCAGGTCGGGAGAAGTCGCCGGGGCCGGCCCTTCAAAATGATCGCCGCCCATGATCACGCTGTTCCGAATCGTCGCGCCGCTCCGGATGATGCTGCGCACCCCGATCACGCTCCTCTCGATGTGCGCGTCGGAAATAATGCAGCCATCCGAGATGATCGCCTGGCGCAGGGTGGCGCCGTTGATCTTGCTCCCGGGCAGGAATCGCGGGTGGGTGTAGATCGGGGCATTCGCCTCGAAAAAACTGTACTGCGGATCGAGATCGGTCAGGTCGAGATTCGCTTCGTAGAAAGCGCGAATCGTCCCGATGTCTTCCCAGTAGCCCTTGAAAATGAAGACGTTTACCTGCCGTTCTCCGATTGCCTTCGGGATGACGTGTTTCCCGAAATCATCGAGATCACTGTCGAGGCAATCGACCAGCACCTGGCGATTGAAAACGTAAATCCCCATGGAGGCCTGGAAGAGTTCTTCGTCGGGGTTGCTCCCGATCGATTCGAGCAGCTCGCGATCGAGCTTCAACTCATCTAGCACCGCGTCCTCTTTCGGCTTCTCCTCGAAGCGCGTGATCCGCCGGTCCGGTCCACTCAACATGATTCCGAAATCGGAAGCAGCTGCGCGTTGCACCGGCGTGGTCGCGAGGGTGACCTCAGCCCCGGAGCGAATGTGCTGATGGAGAAGCGTCTGGAAATCCATCCGGTAAAGCTGATCGCCGCTCAGGATGAGAAAATAATCGTAAGGCTGCTCGAGAAAGTAGCGCAGGTTTTGCCGGACCGCGTCCGCGGTGCCCTGATACCATTGCGCGCCCTCCGGCGTCTGCTGCGCCGCGAGGATATCGACGAAGCTGCGCGAGAAATTATCGAACTTGTAGCTCGCCTGGATATGGCGATGGAGCGACATGCTGTTGAACTGCGTCAGCACATAGATCGAGCGCAGCCCGGAGTTCAGGCAATTGCTGATCGGGATGTCGACCAGGCGATACTTCCCGCCTAACGGCACCGCGGGTTTCGAACGGTCCTTGGTCAGGGGAAAGAGGCGCGTCCCGGCGCCGCCCCCCATGATGATGGAGAGCGTCCGTTGAGTGGTACCCGGTGGAAGCGAAGGAGATTGCGGCATGGGATAGAAGGCAGCCTATAGGTTCGCGCGGCGCTAGGGAAGCTGATGTATAGGCCTTCCCTCCTTCCTAATCTTGCTCCTGCTCTTGCTCCTAATCCTCATCCTAATCGAAGGACGCAAGGCAGGATTAAGAGCAGGAGCAAGAGCAGGATTAGGAAGATAAGTCCCGCCCTCTTGCTTACAGTGGGCGGCGGTGTCACGATGCGCCCTTACTTATGTGCGGCATCGTCGGATACGTCGGGAAATCGGAAGCTGGGCCCATCCTTCTCGATGGGCTGCGCCGGCTCGAATATCGCGGCTACGACTCGGCCGGGGTAGCGATTGTCAATGGCGATCAGGTTGCGACTCGGAAGTGTGCCGGGCGCATTGCCGGCCTTTCGAAATTGATGGCGGAAGAGCCCGCGCCCGGCACCTACGGCATCAGTCACACCCGTTGGGCGACGCACGGCAAACCGACTGACCAAAACGCCCACCCGCATTTCGACGAGAGCGGCAAACTCGCGCTCGTCCACAACGGCGTGATCGAGAATTACCAGCAGATCAAGGACGCGCTGCTGCAGGAGAGCGAACATCATTTCGCCTCCGAGACCGACACCGAGGTGCTCGCGCATCTGGTCGGGAAAATATATCAGGACACCGCGGTCGGCGTGACCGACCCGCGCCGGCACAAGGCGCTTCTCGTCGAAGCGCTGCGGACCGCCCTGCAACAGGTCATCGGCACCTACGGTATCGCGATGGTGCACGCCGATATTCCCGATTTCATCGTCGGGGCCCGTCGCGGCAGCCCGCTTGTGCTCGGGGTGGGCAAGGATGAGAATTTTCTGGCCAGCGACGTGAGCGCGATCGTCGCCTACACGCGCGACGCGGTTTATCTGAACGACTTCGACCTGGTCGCGGTCGAGCGCGATAAATTCGAGATTAGCGCGCTCGCCGGCGAGCGCGGGAACCACGCCATCAGCAAAGTCGAGTTCACCGCCGAGGACATCAAGAAAGGCGATTACCCCCACTACATGCTCAAGGAAATCTTTGAGCAGCCCGGCTCGGTCCGCGACGCGATGCGCGGCCGGCTCAGCGCCGAGGAGTGCACGGCAAAGCTGGGCGGCCTCAACATGACCCCGGCACAGCTGCGCGATGTCGGCCGGGTCGTCCTGACCGGTTGCGGGACCGCGCTTCATGCCGGGATGGTCGGCGAATATTTAATCGAGCAACTCGCCCATCTCCCGGTCGAGGTGGAATACGCGAGCGAGTTTCGGCATCGCAACACGCCGATGACCGGCGACACCCTCGTCTTCACGATCAGCCAGAGCGGCGAGACCGCGGACACGCTGGGCGCGATGCGCGAAAGCCAGCGCAAAGGCAATCGCACCCTCGGCATTTGCAACAATGTCGCGAGCACGATCGCGCGCGAAAGCGATGGCGGCGTCTACATGCATGCCGGACCCGAGATCGGGGTGGCGGCGACGAAATCGTTCACCTCCCAGGTCGTCATCCTGACCCTGATTGGCTTATTGTTAGGCCGGATGCGCCATCTCTCGACCGCGGAAGGAACCGCGATCATCGAGGCGCTCGAGGGATTGCCGGATAAGATCGAGCAGATTTTGAAAATGAGCGACCAGATCAAGGCGGTCTCGCTCAAATACGCCGAGTCGACCGGGATCCTCTTCTTCGGCCGCCAGCTCAATTTCCCGGTCGCGCTGGAAGCGGCGCTGAAGATGAAAGAGATCACCTATCTTTATGCCGAAGGCCATCCGAGCGCGGAATTGAAACATGGCATCATCGCACTCGTGAAACCGGAGTTGCCCTCCGTTTTTATCGCGCCGGACGACGCCGTTTTTTCCAAGAACCGGAACAACATCGAGCAGGTCCGTGCGCGCAAAGGCCCGATCATCGCGGTCACGACCGCGAGCGGCGAGGAGAAATTAAAGGGCATCGCCGATGACACGATCGTGGTGCCCGACGCGGCCGACGTCGTGATGCCGGTCCTGACCACAATCCCACTCCAGCTCTTCGCCTACCATCTCGCCGTCGCGCTCGGCCGCGACGTCGACAAGCCGCGCAATCTCGCGAAGAGCGTGACCGTGGAGTAACGTTGCTCGTTAGGGCCCGGCGCCCTTCACCCCGACGCGGGCGAGATATTCCTCCACGCTCAGGAGATTGGCCGCGCCGCGCTGCACGATCTTGAGCAGCGTATCCATCGAGGAAACTTCCTCGAGCTGCTCGGTCAGGAACCATTGCAGGAAATTATTCGTGATGAAGTCGTTCTCGGAGCGGGCCAATTCGACGAGCGCGTTGATCTGGTGCGTAACCACGATTTCCTGATCGAGCGAAAGCTGGATCGCTTCCTCCGCGTTCTGGAAAGCCGGCTGCGGCGCGGCGATGGCGGGCAGCAAAACTTTGCCGCCGATGTCGAGGATATACTTGATGAAACGCATTGCGTGATCGTTCTCCTCCGCGGCCTGGCGATAGAAATGTTGGGCCAGTTGCGGGAGCGCTTCGCCGGAAAAATAGGCGGCGATCGCGACGTATTGCATGGATGCGCCGAACTCGTTTCCCACCTGGGTATTGATCGCGTCGACGACTTTGGTGCTAGTGAGCATGAGAATTCCTCCTGATCATGGTTGCGCCGAGGAGTGGGGGAAAGCTCACCGGACTGGGTTTTAGAATGGAGGAAGGAACGCGTGAAGGCGAGCAAACAATCGCGCGCGCGTTTGCGGTCTGGCCGGGTCG